>JAZNCY010000271.1:0-10260 GCA_045587825.1 Acutalibacteraceae bacterium | reverse complement strand
AATAATACATATAAGCAGTTGTAACCATACCGCCCATTGAAGCACAGATTATATTAACCTTTTCTTTGCCGGTTGTTCTTTTTGCATCTTCTACAAATGAATTTAATTCAGTTGCAATATCCTTAGGCTGCTTACGCCAGTCATAAGTGAAATAATATGTATTTTCTGCACCATATTTTTCTACTGCAGTTTTCACAATACCCTCTTCGCCATTATCAATAAGTCTTTCAACAAGCTCAGGGTGATTTGCAATTGAACCATGATATTGTACCATAGAAATATCTTCAATAGTGTTACCGCTTTTGTCACAGGCAAGTGGTGACAAAATATCGTTAGCAATAGTAAAAATACTATCTGTAAGCTTTGCATCGCTCATAAACATTGACGACAAAAGTGAAGAAATTATTTTACCGCCATCTACTTGCAACGCCTTTGTGCCGTCAGGGTATGTTAACCCTGCAAAATCAATACCCCTTACAATAATTACGGGTAAACCCTTATAATTACCCTCTTTAGCTTCTTCAACTGCAAATGCTGGAATGCACATTGAGAAAAGCAAAGTAATTGCTAAAATTACAGAAAAAACCTTTTTCATTCTTTTATCCCTTTCAAGTGGTAATATATGGGTATTATAGTATTTTTATATAGAGATTGCAACTGTTTTGTTTTTAGGTGTTAGTAAGTCAGTGGTCAATTGTTAGTAATAACATCTAAACGCCAAAAATCGCATAATTACTTTCATCACACGATTTTGCGATATAGTTACTTTTCTTTAACCCTGTTTTGTTTTCTTTGTATGCTTTTAAAATTTCTCTGCTCATATTCGTTAAATCGTCACGCTCTAACGCTTCATCGATTGTAAGTAAAAGGACTTCGCTGTTTTCGTAAGCGTCGGACTTTGGTGTACCCAAAATATATTCCATAGTAAAAACTGCACACCACTGGTCAGCTTTAAATTGCATAGAATATAAATCTTTTGCTTTACAAGTTACGCCTGTTTCTTCAAGAATTTCACGTTCTACTGAAACAGTTGGAATTTCTCCTTCTTTTACATAACCACCAGGCAATAAAATTCTGTCTTTGGCAGTTCCGTAAGTATGGCGGACAAGTAACACTTTATTATCTATTTCAACAATACCACAAACAGTAAAATATTTATTATTAATTTCTTTTTTATTTGATTTAAAAATTGACATACTTTTCTCCTTCATCTTAATTGCGTCGCAGACCCTTTAATTCCGAATTACGCATTACGCATTCCGAATTAAATTAAGCATTTACGCTTCTAAGCACCGCTTTTCCATCCTCGCAAATATCCACTTCTGTAACAGAAATATTGTCGAGGGCGAAGAAGAAGTCACGGGTTTTAATTCCTAATGCAGTTGGAATTAAATACTCCAACATTCCGTGGTGACTGAAAACTGCAACAGTCTGACCACACTTATAATTCTCTTTTATGTAATCTATAAGTTTCTGTGCTCTTAAATTATTATCTTCTACACTTTCACAACCGAATTCATAAGTATCTTTTCCGAAAAGATTTTTAAGCATTTTTGTATTTTTATAATACTTATTAAGATATTCTTCACTGCAACCGAAATACCCTGGTGTGCATCCGCATTCTATAATTTCAGGGCAGATATTAATTACAGGCTCATTCCCCTGTGCTTTGCAGACACCAACACAGGTTTTAAAAGCACGAAGCAATGAACTCGAAATAAATGCATCTATTTTTTCATTCTTTAACTTTTCGCCTAAAATATTACATTGCTCTTCACCAAAAGGTGTAAGCTCGCCATCGCTTGGGTCTCTACCCTCCCAATTATCATAATTAGTTTCAGCGTGACGAATAAAAAGAATTCTTAAAGAATCATAATTTTCCATAACTGTACCCCTTTTTTTATTAACTAAAAAGCCCTTCGACTTTCATTTGCCATAATTTAATTTTTTCTTCATCATAATTTTGTGGTATTTTCATTGCCCAGTTTTTTGCTTTTATTCCTTTCAATAACGCTGAAAGAATTGTCATAACAAAATATGATTTTTTCATACATTTGCCCAATTTAAACATAAGCTCCTGCGGTGTGAATTTTAAACCCTTTCCACTTGAAAAATTACACAAATCTTCTTCTGTAATTATTCCACTTTCAAAAATATATTTTATATTTTCATTATCTGAAGTAAGAAGTGTTCGCTTCATATAATCTACAAAAAAGTGCTCTGCGCCTATTTCTTCGTAATATTTTACTTGATATTTCCAAAGAGCTTCAACTGAAACAGAGTTGTTTTTAATAATTTCTTCTGCTAAAATTTGCCCTGCTCTTAAAGAATTTGAAATACCACTCCCTGTAATAGGAATTGTCATAAATGCGGCATCGCCAACAGTTACGTAACCTTTACCCACCATTTTTGTTAAGGGGTGTCTTACAGGAATACGCCCGAAGCTACCACCCATTACAATTTCATCACTTATAACAGGGTTTGCTTTTTTCAGCTTCAAAAGTGCATTTTTAAATTCACTTTCAGCCATTTTTCCAACTCTGCCAATAAGAATATTAATGAGTCCGTCAGGCTCACAAATGCACCACGAAATACCCGGCATTCCTAAATATTTTAAATAGACCTTCTTTTTATGATTTTCTGGTAGTTTTTCGCCCTTTGATATTTTTACAAATGCTCTGTAAACTGTAAAAACATCATTATCATCAATATTTTCAGTTATATTAAATATTTTTGCTACTTCTTTTCTGAAGCATGAGTCAATCCCACTCGAATCTATTACAAGATCAGAAAAAATTTTTTCATTTCCTACTACAACGCCTTTTACTTCATTGTTTTCAATAATTACACTCTGAACAAGTGTATTAAATTTAATTTTCGCCCCGGCTTCTTCTGCTAGTTTTACAAGTAACAAAACAAAACTATTTCTTTTTATGCTCCACTCAACTGCATTTTCTTCGTTTTCCATATAAAAAGGTGTTTCAGAAAACGGTGCTACAAATGAAGTTCTGCTTGTTTTTCTGCTATTATCGGGAAGTGTTATTTTCAACTTTTCAAACACAGTCGGCTCAACGTCATCCCGCCAGTCATAGCTTACCTTTTCGGGTGAATTTTTTTCGTAAACCGTAACGTCGAATCCATTTTTTGAAAGTACTTTTGCCGCTTGTAAACCACCGTGACCTGCACCAATAATAACTATTTTCACAAAAACATCTCCTGTAGTTTTTGTGTTTATTATTAGCGTCTTTAAAAACATTATAACAAATAAAAATAATATAATCAATAAATTAAAATATCCTATTGCTTATTAACCTGATATTTGTTAAACTGAAAAACAGGTGGTGTTATTATGAAAAAATTCAGAATTGGTATATTGGGTGCTGGTCGTGGACTTAGCATTGCAGAAAATTTAATGCTCATTGACGATTGTGAGGTTGTTGCGCTTTGCGAAAACAACGAGGCAAGAGTAAAATGGGGATTTAAAGAGTTTGGTTTTGAAGATGCAGGTAAAGAAATACCTGTTTTTGAAACTTTCGACGAATTTTTAAAACAGGATTTAGATGCTGTTGTAATTGCAAACTATTTTCACGAGCACACTCCGTTTGCAATAAAATGTTTCGAGAAAAATATCCACGTATTTTGCGAATGTATAAGCAACTCAACATTAGCAGAGGGTGTAGAGTTAATTCGCGCTTATGAAAAATCAAAGTCAATTTTTATGCTTGCTGAAAACTACCCACAAATGATTTTTAACAGAGAAATGAAACGTGTTTGTGACGGTGGCAGTTTGGGCAGAATCCTTTATGCTGAGGGTGAATATAATCACCCACCAGAACCAAACAGCAAAGAGTTTACTAAAGGCTATTGCTATTTCCCTGAGCACTGGCGTCACTATTTACCAAGAACTTATTATGTAACGCACTCACTTGCGCCTATAATGTGGGCAACAGGTGCCACACCAAAAAGAGTTTCAGCAAATGCTGTTTTTGAACCATTTACCGATAAAGCAAGTGCTCGTCAGGTTGCAGACAGAGCGGCAATTATGACTACTTTTAATGATGACGGCTCTGTTTTTAAATTTACTGGTTGCGGTGGATTTGGTGCGCACAGTAATTCTTACAGAATTTGTGGCACAAATGGTCAGATTGAAAATCTTCGTGGTATGGGCGACAAGATTATGCTTCGTTATAGCGACTGGGCAATTCCAGAAGGTAAAGAAGAAGTTAATTTTTATGAACCCGAGTGGAATGACAAGGACGAAGAATTTATAAAACAAAGTGGTCACGGTGGTGGCGACTACATAGTTGCAAGAATGTTTATTGACTGCTTAAAAGAAAATAAAGAACCTGAATTTCCTTACGATATTTATTCTGCTATAAATATGGCTTCCGTTGCAATTTTAGGGCATCGTTCTGTTTTAAATGGTGGTAAGCCTTACGATATTCCAGATTACCACAAAGAAGAAACAAGAAAAGCACTTGAAAATGATAACGACTCACCTTTCTATTACTCAGACGGCAGAGAACCAACAATTCCTTGTTGCTCTCACCCTGATTACAGAGCAACAGATGAGCAGATGAAGAATTATTTGGAATTTATAAAAGAATAAAAATTTCCCCACACACTTTTTAGTGTGTGGGGTTGGCTTATAATTGTTCTTCTAAATCTCTTGAGCCATAAATTACTCTGATAACATCCACTGATTTTTTATTATCATCAATCATATAAAATACAAGATATTTTTTCACAGTCATTATATGTACGCCACGGCTTTTCCATGGCTCATTATCAAAACATTTAAACCTGTTTGGCATTTCATCAAGCGATAATATACTTTTTTGTAACAGTTTAATCATTCCGACTGCTATTTTTTCTTCGCATAATACCTGAGAAATATATTCATATATTCCGTTTATATCTTTTATTGCTTCAGGAGATATATTTACTTTATATTTCATATCCCGTATTTTTTGTTAATATCATTGAAAGCATCTTTTGCTGAAATTGCTTTTCCATCAATGACTTCACTGTATCCTTTCTCAAGTTCTATATCAATTTCTTCTTTTGAAAGTTTACTGAAATCAAGTGGTTCTGCTGGTAACTTCATTTCAAAAGGAATTCCTCTTTGCATTACTATTTGTCTTAAAAACATTCCAACCGCATTTGACATAGGAATACCAAGTCTTTCAAGAATTTCTTCAGCTTCTTGCTTTACTTCTGGCTCAACACGAGCAAATACATTAGATGTTCTTGCCATAAAAACACTCCCTTTCGCTATTAGTATACCACATATATTTGCGATATGCAAGCGAAACGCAAGCATTTATAAAATATATGTTTTAGAAATCATAATTCGGTTTTACTTTTTCTCCTGTTTTTGCTGATTCTACAATTGCAAGGCAGACTGCAACTGTTTTTGCACCTTCTGTTGCATCTGTAAGAACTTTTTTATCATTAAGAATTGCATCTGCAAAAACCTCGAACTCTTTAACTGCATTGTGATTATTAACTTCAATCTCGATTGTTTCAGGCTCTTTGGTTACTTGATTTTCGTCAACAGTGAAAAGAGTCATTGTAGGTGAAGTGTTGTCACAAATAAGTGTGCCCTTTGTACCATAAATCACAGTTCTCATTGTGTAGTCACGCTTACAGCCTGTTGAAACGAATACTTTACCCATAAGATTTTCATTAAATTTCATAATTGCAACTGTTGCATCATCATAAGTAACGTGTGGTAAAAGTCTGTGAGTACCATAGGCGAAAACTTCCTGTGGGTCGCCTGCAAGCCATCTTAATAAATCTACTGCATGACAGCCACCGCCGATTACACCGTGACGAAGCGGGTCGCAGCGCCAAGGCTCCTGAATTAACATATAATCGTGAGCGTATTCTGATTCAACAAAATATAATTCACCAAGAGTGCCAGCTTCAATTAATTCTTTCGCTTTTTCAAATGCTGGGGTAAAGCGACAAATCTGACCAACCATAAATTTTGCATTTGATTCTTCTGCTACTTTAACAATTTCCCCAATATCTTCGCGAGTTAATGCAAGAGGTTTTTCACAAAGCACGTGCTTACCTGCGCGAAGTAAATCGCAAGAAACCTTTTTGTGCTGCTGGTCTGGAATTGCAACTGTAACTACATCTATATCTTTATTATTTACGATATCCATATAATCTGTTACCCATTTTTCTTCTGGTATATTATATCTTTCACCTGCAAAGCGAAGATTTTCTTCGTTGCTGTCACAGATTATTGCAATTTCTGCATCCTTGCAGTCTAATGCACCTTCTACGTGACACATACCGAATTTCATGCCGATATTTGCTACTTGTAATTTCTTTTTCATAGTTTACTCCTTCAATTTGTTTTTATTTTATATTGTTCTTTATAAACTATTATGCTATAATTCAACTGCTTTTTCAAGTATTGTTTGTGTGATTTTTTCGTCATTTTGTTGGGAGTGTCAACTTATGAATAATATTTATAAATATATAGGCAGACAAACCCCTGCCGTACTTTATTGCGAAAAGGAATTTGATTTATTACCTGGCGAATGTTATGGTCCTATTATTCGTAATATTTTTATTGTAGAATGTTGTGTAGAAGGCTACGGCTCAGTTATTATTAACGGAAAAGAATTCACCATAAACCCTGGTGATTGCTATATTCTTTTGCCCGGCGATACTATAATTCATACCGCCGACACCGAAAACCCCAGAAAGGGGTACTGGTGTGCTATTGACGGGCTTGACCTTGGGTTTATTTTTAAGGAAGCTGGTATTTCTTCATCCTCGCCCTTTGCACCAAAAGAATTATTTAATGAGCTTTGCATCATTCTTCAAAAAATGGTTGCTGAATGGGGCAAGGGTGATGGTGGCGAAACCTTACGTGAAACTGCTTTAATTTACGAATTTTTAGGGATATTAATGAAAAGTAAAAAACCAACTGCAAACGATGATAGAATCGAAAGAGCTATCGGCTTAATGGAAACAAAGTATCACGAACACTTAAATATTGACGAAATCGCTCGTGAAATCGGACTTGAGAGAAGTTATTTTTCTGTTCTCTTTAAAGAAAAAACTGCAGTTTCTCCACACAAATATCTTAACTCTTTAAGAATTCGTAAGGCGTGTGACCTGATAGAAAAAGAAAACTGCAGTATTTCTGAAGCTGCAGCTGCAACTGGCTTTGACCCTTGCAACTTCGCACGAATTTTTAAAAGAGAAATGGGTAAAGCTCCGTTGGAGTATTTCGATAACAAATAAACCACTCGTAAGAGTGGTTTTTGTTATTTTCAGTGCATTTTATTTCCGCAATTTCCGCAGTAGTTATGCTCCCAATGAACCGAGTTCAGGCATTTGTTACAAATAAATACAGTTGCAAATTCATCAAATGTTTTTTGGGTTTCTTTTTTATCGTTTGCTTCAAGCTTTTTACCACATTCAGGACAATAAGACCAACCTTCAGGAATAGCCACACCGCAACAAGTAGTTTCGCAATATTTTTTCGTTTCTTCGATAATTTCCGGCTCTTCCTCAAAAAGAGACTTCAAAATTCCTGCTATTGCATAAAACTTAGCATTCCATTTATGTTCATCTACTCTATACGCTTCTTTTACACCATCATCAAATGTACAAATTATATATTCTTTTCTTGGTTTTCCATCTGCAATTTCAAATTTTTCAAATAATTCTACACCTGGTTTTACAAGATCTAAAAGTCCTGCATTATGAATAGCGTCAGAAATCTCATTAAACTGTTCTCTATTAATTGATATTTCTTTCATTGTAAAAAAATCTTCTGTAAAATCATCCGGACAGATTCCTGCAGAAATTATATTTTCATAAGTGACTTTATTTTTTGTTAATACTATTTTTTTCCCAACAGGTCTGCCTTCAGAAATTATTAATTCATCAATATCTATATCCCTGAGAATTTCACCATTTGGACCAAACATCATAATAAAAACCTACTTTCTCTTTTATTTTTTATAATATTAAATTATTTCAATTATAAAAACTTTTAACCTTATTGCTCAACCATCTGTTTTTCTGTTTGCTGTTCTTTATAAAATTTTTGTACATTTATAAATGCTACAATTACACAATAAAGTGCATACACGCCATAAATTAAATAAGTTGCTTCTTTCGGGTTATTTATAACCATCTGAATGTTTACTATTAAACCTGTAACGGCTGATACTATCCAGAGATATGTGTATTCTATATATGCTAACATTGTTAAGACTGACACCGCAAGACCTAAAAGGAATGTTATAGTATCAAAAATTGCGTATTCATATTTAAAATAAGTCAGCACGCCAGCCGAAACTCCCCACGAAACAAGAAGTGCCACGAGAGATATTATTCTCGATTTTACCGACATTTTCTTAAAAACAACGGTTTTTTTATATGCATTCTTTTTCCAGTTGAAAAACGTTGCAAGCTGTAACGGAACACTCATAAAAAATGCCGAAGCCGCCGAAATGTAAACACCCATATATAAATAAGCCACGGTGTAAATCACTGCATTAATTGCACCTATGAGTGAACCAAGGCGATTTGCTTCTGACTGAAAAGACATAACAAAAAGCGACACAAATAGCGGTATCATTAAGAAAAACTCTTGTTTAAAATAAATACCACTCACAAGAATTGCAATTCCTGTTAAAATTATAATTATTTTTTTATATGTTTTCATATTTTTATCCTTATAAACCTTTATAATACCGCACCGTTTTCTAAGAGCTTATTTTGTAAAGTCTTGATATCAACATTATGAAGATTTTTTTCTGATTTAATTGCTACTGCAACAGACATTCCTGCCGCCTGACCAAGACAAGCGCAAGTTGGCATTATTCTTACAGATGCCTGTGCTTCATGAGTTGCTGAAAGGCAACGGCCTGCAACAAGCAGATTATTATATTCTTTTGGTAAAAGTGAACGATATGGAATTGTATAATACTCACCATCACCAAAAAATCTGTGACTTGTTCCTGTACCTGATGGGTTATGTATATCAATATCATAATTGCAAAGTGCAATAGAATCTTCAAATTGAGTGCAATTTATAATTTCATCAGCGGTAAGAATGTGAACGCCTTTAAGCTTACGGCTTTCACGAATTCCAATGTTAACTGCAATAGAAATCAATGCACTTTCATCGAATGCTTTTGAATGTTCTTTCAAAAAGCTCACAAGCTCATGAACCTGACGTCTTGCAATAACTTCTGCACGGCTTACATCAAACGGGTCCGTAGGGTCAAGCTTAATTACACGTGTGGAATTAAAGTGAAGAACATCTTCGCCAACCCCAAAGAAAACAAGTATATTTTCTCTTGGATTTGTAATTTCACCTTTAGACTGTTTTTCTTTATATATCTCCTGTAATCTTGGTCTTTCTTCTGTAAAAAGGTCAAGGTCAACACCGCTCATTCTGAAACAAGTTGTCATTGGCTGACAAAGTCCATCACTTTCTCTGCCGAGCTGAAAGTCACACCCTGCAAGGTAGAATAAATCTCCGTCACCCGTTGCATCAACAAAAAAATCTGCTTCTACTGTAAAATGCTGACTTTTTGCAATTATTTCTACGGCAGTTATCTTTTCACCTTGCTTTTTAACATCGGCTAAAACACTGTGAAAAAGCACTGTTACTCCTGCTTCAACCGTCATATCATCAAGTACAATTTTAAAATATTCTGAATTAAATTCGTGGTCCTTACAGTCAGTAACATATTTGTCGTGGCGTTCTTTCATTTCTTTAAAAATACCTTGAGAAAGATATTTTTTATTTTTTGCCGCTTCACCCCAATATGGCTTTGTCCAATAAGGCATAAACGGGTAAACAAGGCAATTTGAAATAGCACCGCCAAGACATCCCGATTTTTCTACGAGCAAGACAGTAAGACCTTCTCTCGCTGCACTTACTGCCGCCGCAACACCGGTAAGTCCACCACCGACAACAACAAGATTATATTTCATAGCTTCACCTCAGATTAAAGAGTTTTATAAAATCTTTTAAAAATTTTCAATCACAATTGTAGCACAACTAATAGCTCTTTTCAATCTGTTTGTTATTTATCAATTTGCTTTTATACACTTAAATATCAGCAATCCTTTTATAATTAAAAATAAAAACACTAATATTAAAGCATATACCTCTCTTGTTATTGCAAAAAGTAAAACTATTAAAATATTTAAAACAACAGAAACAACAGTTATTGCTTTATTAACGTTTTCTTTTCTGATTTTTATAAA
>JAZNCY010000270.1:0-5712 GCA_045587825.1 Acutalibacteraceae bacterium | reverse complement strand
TTGGTAAGTTGTAATTTGTGTGTTAATGTCGGTGTGTAAGAAGCTTACCATTGATGAAAAATCTATTGGTGCTTCTTCAGGGTCGTAACAAAGGTCAATACATTTCCACATTGCGTCAGCGTATTCTTCATTACGCATATGACCTATAGCAATAAAGACTTTTGTTAAAGCTTCTTTACGCGTTTGGTCGATACCTTCGAATAAGTTTGGGAACCAATTTGGGACTAGTGCTAAACAAGTGTAGTATACGTTTTGACACATTTGGTTTGAACCGATAACAAAATATGTTGTTGTTTCAGGTTCTTTTGTAGTTAATTTAAACACCCTGACTGGGTGAGAATTGTCGGTCTGTAAGTATAAACTAGTTGCTGTTTCTTCAGTAAAGGTTATATCAGGTTCGGCGTTTAAAGCGTTAGCTATGGTTGCTATTTGACGTCCTGATATACTTGTTTTTGAAATGTAGTGTATGGCGTTGTTTAAGGTACAATTTTTAATGTAATTTACTATAGTTGCAGGGTCGTCTACTCTACGATAGCTTTTAAAAGAGATACCTATATCAGAATAAACAGTTTCTGTGATTGGTTTCTTTTTGTAGTTACGCATTAGACAAGCTAGCAAGAATGATTTGGATACACTATAGAATGTTCCTTGTGTATATGCTTTGAGTCCTGCATCCCATAATCGTCTGTCAGCACTTAGGGATTCAGGGCCTAGTGTATGGCTAGATATAAAAGCTGGTAGTGTTTGTCTATCTTCGGGCATTTACGATTACCTCCTTTTTATAAATTAAATAGAGAGGCCTCTATTTGAAGCTTCTCTTAGACCGCCTAGTATAATACTATGCGAGTACTGCGTTTGCAGCTTTTACTACTGCAAGAAGTGAACATTCACTGGTGATGTTAAGGCTTTCGAATGTACTGTTAAGTTCTGATACACTCAAGGGAAGTCCGTCCAAGTGAATTACGCACGAACTGTAATTGATGTCATTTTCTGACAATACCTGTTTGATTGTCTTTGTGTTGTCTGTAGTGATTGTTTTACGCTCTGTGTTTGTACCGATTGTAACTTTAATAATCATTGTTTGTATCTCCTATCTTTGTTTGTAATTATAAAGGGGCGGTTAAGCCCCCTTATTTGTGTAAGTAGCGTATCTTAGTCTACAACTTCGATACTGCTCTTGATTGTTTCTACAGTTCCTTCGAGTTCTGTAGCTGCTTCTCTGATGTAGGTTTCGAGAGTGTTGAGGTTTCCGAGAGCGATTGCAAAGTCGTCCAACAAAACATTCATTCTGTCTTCAGGCTTTACGTCTTCGGCCATAAGAAGTGATACCTGTGCGTAACCTTCTGCGTTTACCTCACCGTAAACGATACCGTGTTCTGAGATGCTACTGTTTGCTCCAGGACGATAATCGATAGCGAAGATTTCGTTACCCTTTTCGTCTCTAAGCTTCAGACCGCTTTTAGTGAACTTTTTCACTTTGAGGATTTCCTCTACCTTGAGGTCTGATGTGATTACGACTGCGTTTCCGCAAATTCTTACTTTTGACATTTTTAAATGTCCTCCTTTGAATAAAATTATTTTATAACTGAACCGAACATACGTTCGAATTCATCGTGTGGCATTATGCATTTATCACCTTTTTTATATTGTTGGTTTGTAAATGCTTTTTCATCCAAAACAACGTGACGTCCTGTAGGGCTGTAGTTGTCTTGAATAGGTGGTCTGTTAAGGTTAGTGTCTACTTCCATTATAAACACACCTTCGTTAAATTGTTTTTGACATTTTTCACAAGGCTCATAATTGAGTACTGTTTCTCTTGGGGCCTCAGCATCATTAGGTAGTTTGCCTAATAAAGCTATTTCTCCTGTGTGTTCTCCACACCAGAAACAAACACCAAGGGTTGGGTTTACTCCGTATTTTTCTGAAATAGGTATTCCTTTGTCTGTCATTTCTTTTTACCTTCTTTCTTTTCAGCTTCTTCAATTATAAGTGCATTTAACAACAATAAGTAATTGATGCTGTCTCCGATTTTTTCATCCCATAGTTCGAGAGGTATATGTTTGCCTTGTTCGTGGTCTCTGATTAAATCGTAGACTGATACTGTATGTTTGCACATCATACCGCCAAGAGCTGTAATTGGTGTGCAATCTTGAATTACTGCGGCAACTTTAAAGTTATGCAGTCTATCGTGTGTTGCATATTCATCGGCTTTGTGTAGCATTGTGTCCAAACATTTATCAATTCTGTTAATTGTAACTTCATTGAATTTTTTTGAAACCATTTTGGTCACCTCCTCTCTATTTTTTCTATGTAACGTGTTACTATTTTTCTTACACAACTGTCTTTGAGTCCGTTGCATTTTAGACCGACTTCACGCCAAGTTTTTAATTCCAGGAAACGTTCATAAAAGATGTTTCTGATGTAGTCTTCTTGAACGTGTTTGTCGATTAGAGCTTTTACTTTATTATACGCTTTAAGAAGCTCTACGCTTGTTGCGTTTGTGTATTTTACTTTGTTGTTAAATTCAAGTAATTGTTCTTTAAGTGTTTTAGGTTTAGGTTGTTCACCGACTGCAAAAAACATAATTATTATTTACCTCCTATCGTCTTCTTTAAAGACCTTTAAAACGTATTCGACACTGCTCTATTTTGTCTTTGATTTGTACTTCTGTTTTTGGTAGTGTAAACCCAGGCGGTGTGTTGGGTTCTTTTGGTTTGTTTCGTGGTAAACCTAGTTCGTGAGGTGCTATATCTTGTACGAATTCAGGACAACTATGTACTTTATAAGAGTGTGATATTCGTTGTGTTACTTCTATTTGACCGCTGTGCACTCTGGTGTAAGTGTTTATACCTTCTTTAATGACTGTTGGGGTAGCTTCCCAACCTTCTACGGGTAAAAAGTGGTCACTCCAATTACAGCCTCCTGCATATTTTTCACAACACCAACATAGTGTTGATAGTGGAAAACCTTGAGGTGGTCGTTCTTTTTTAGACTTACGTCTACGTCTTGCACTCATAATTACTCCTCCTAGCGTTATTTTTTAAGGATTTCTGTCAGTGTTATTTCAACTTGGTCAAGCATTTCGTGTAATGCTGTTATTTGTGGTTGTGCTAATTCGAGGCGGTTGTTTTTAACATTACAACAAGTTTCGAGTAGTATGTTGTGCATACGGTCTAAAATACCGAATGCTTCGCCAAGGGCTATTTCTGTTCTAGTGTCAATTTTAATTCCTTTTACAACAAGTACTTCTCCCATAATAATTACTCCTCCTAATGTTTTATTTATTAGTGTGTATGTTCAATCTTTGTCGTGTTTTTTCGTCATTTCTTTTACAAGGTTGTCGCCATATTGTATAAGTTCACTTTCATCCTTTGGGGTAAAAAAGCAAATGTGTTTTTTGATAACCCTTTTTATCTTTTTCCAAAACTCTTTTATTGCTTCGGATTTTGCTTTTACATATGCCTTACGATATTCTTCAAGTTCTGAGTTAGTTTCTTGAAGATTTTCATAAATGCGGTTTCTTTCTTCCCAGTCTTTTAATCTTTTATTTTCCACTTGCGATTTGTCATAGTGCATTTTATAATAATTTGCAGTACCTCGCATTGTTGTAAGTTCGACGCCGAGATTCGCCATCATTTCTTCTCGTTGTTCAAGTTTATTCGTTAGTCTTTCAATCTCTGCCTTTTGCTGTTCCACTTTTATTTTTAGGTTAACAATTTCCTTTGCCTGCAATTCATTTACAGCTTGTTTGCGGTTGATTAGGTCAATGATGTTAAATTTCAGTTGCTCACCTTTAGTAACTTTTTCAACAAATGGTGCTTGTCCGATGCAAATAACAGCATCTTTTAAAGCCTTTATAGTTTCGTTATCTGTCATTTTTCTACCTCCTAACGTTTTTGTGAGATATAAATAGAATAACATATTGCGAGTAAAAAATAAAGAGGAAATGACGAGCACTTCCTCCAAATTTTGTTTAATATTTTTCTTCAATATGTTTGCGAAGAGTTCCACATTTTGGGCAACAAGGGTCTTTGGTATCGGGGTATGTCTTCCAATATCCTGTGTTTGGGTCTTGTTGCACTTGTACTGTTCGATATTTAACATATGCTCCGCATTTACACATATACACATCGTCTGGAAGCTCTGTATAGTTGATATAGGGTGCATATGCGAGTATTGTGCAAAGTTCTCTTGGTGTGATAATGTTATATGTTTTTTTACATTCTGCACGGTATGAGCTTAGTTTTCGTTCGTATACTGTATCTTCTATTGGGTGTTCTTCATATTCACCTTTCCAATTATACAATTTACGAACATTATCACCCATATACTGTCTGTCTGCTCTGTCGTTGTGTGTGTAAGCTAAACGAGTATTAAATGTGTCAATATTGCTTTCTGCTTTACGGAAGGGTTTTGGGTCAATGCCAAGACCTATACAGATGTTGTTGTATGTGCGTTCAAGGTTTTCTGTTGTCATTTCCTCATCATCAAGCAATGCTTTAACTGTGTGTTGTGGTGGACCCAAAATAAAACCGCATTTGTCAAACCACGCTTTAACTTTGTCGAGTGTTAAGTCAGTTTTGTGTTTAACTCTGCAAAATTGTTCAAGGTCTGCTGTTAATTCGCCTGTGTATTCTGAAATTACGTTGCTACCTTTAACTTTGTAGGTAACTTTTGCGTTAATTTCTTTGGCACGCATTAAAACACCATAGTCGCCTTCTCTAGCTAAAATTATTAAAATTTCGTCTGCTTTGGGCATACCGCTTTCAATATAGCGGGTTTCATAACCTATGTGTTTTTCTGTTGGTACATCTCTGTGTGTCAATAAAATCTTTTTTGACATTTTCTTTACCTCCGTAAATTGAAATATTTTATCTTGAGGTTCGTCCTCACGAAGAAAGGGGGCGAACCCCCTTTTTTATTTATTAACTTTGAAGAAGTAGTTGGTATATTCTTCAACTTCTCCGTCTTCTCGCTGAACACTCTTAATGTCAATGCTGACTTTAATGATGTCCCCGATAAGATTGTTGAAATTATCATAATCAATCTCTTTATCGTTTTGTTCTGCTATAGCAGTCATTTGTGCCGTGAAGATGTCGAGGTTGTTCAAGTACACAGAAAACCTATATGTTTTCTTAGTATTGGTTACTTCACCTGCGTCGTTAATAAGGTCACCTTCAAAGGTAACTCTTGCTTTGTCGTTAAGCTCATCAATTACATTTGTAATTTTGAACTTATAGATGCCTACAGCGTTGAGATACTCACGAACTTTATGGTTTTTGAGCATTTCTCTTGTGATTACTGGTCTTTGTGTCATTTCGTTGATTTCGTTGATAGTTTTCATAATAGGTTAATTACCTCCGCGTGTTTACGTCCGCCGACAAAATTATTTTTTTTTGAAGAACCTCTTCACGAAGCTGAGAGGTTCGTTTATTTTGTTTTAGATGTTGAAAAAATGAAGTCAAGTATGTATCCAAAGGTTAAAACAACTGCAAAAGTACAATCATTAAGTTTGATGGATGCACCCCATACGATACCGAGTAAAATAGCATTAAAAATCATTTGTAAAACCTCCTTAATTTTGCTCTATATAAGTTTTTATAGTTTCTGCGTGACATCTTTTCGGGTAACACCAACAAGCAAGAGCTATATCGTGCGTTTTAGCTAACTCTTTAATTCTATTAAGTCGGAGGCCAAGCGGTCTTAGGAAGA
>JAZNCY010000269.1:0-2148 GCA_045587825.1 Acutalibacteraceae bacterium | reverse complement strand
CGTGAACAGGGATTGACTCAACAACATCAAAAACAAGGCCGTTTTTATCGCAATCGTCTTTAAGTTTTTTAATGCTTTCTTCACTCCACACTTCACCAGGCTTTACGTCGTAAACAGCAGAAACTATTGAACGCATACCAGGAATTTGTGAAATGTACTGAAGTGAAATTGGGTCGTGTTCGCCATAGCAGCGAAATGAAAGTTTCATTTTCATAAGTTTTTCTCCGTTCTGAATTTTTTCAAATCAATCAT
Source organism: Acutalibacteraceae bacterium (assembly GCA_045587825.1). Taxonomy (GTDB): domain Bacteria; phylum Bacillota; class Clostridia; order Oscillospirales; family Acutalibacteraceae; genus DTU089. The sequence continues at coordinate 1,896 of JAZNCY010000269.1, read as the reverse complement.
TTTTCAATCTCTATAAATCTCTCAATCTCAATATAAAGTGAATTGTTTCTCAGGCAATTCACCCTAAGATATTGGGTATTGATTCTCACTCAATATCCAATATCATTTTAGCAATTTTATATACATCACCGCAACCTAAAGTTATTACCAAATCGCCTTTTTTAATATTTTGCTTTAAGTAGTCGGCAACCTCTGTGAATTCTGGGAACCATACTGAGCCTTCAATTTCGTCGGCTAAATCCTGAGTTTTAATACCAAATGTATTAATTTCTCTTGAGCCCATAATCTCGGTCATAACTACCCTATCAGCAATAGAAAGTGCTTCACCAAACTCTTTTAAAAGCATTTTTGTTCTGCTGAAGGTAAATGGTTGGAACACAGCCCACACTCTCTCGTAGCCCATTTTCATAGCGGCAGAAAGAGTTACCTCTAATTCTTTTGGATGGTGGGCGTAGTCATCTACAATAACCGCACCATTATATTCACCTAAAATTTCAAAGCGTCTACCCGCACCTTTGAAATTATAAAGGCTATTTTTACATTGTTCAAAAGTTGCACCGCAATACATACCGGTAGCAACTGCACAAAGAGCATTTAAAATATTGTGTTCACCTGGTACGTTAAGCTCAATTACACCTAACTCGTTACCCTCTTTAAACACAGTAAATTTTGCAAATGCACCGTGCACCCACTCTAAATTTTTGTAGTAATAAGTATTTGTAGCATCGCTACCAAAGGTAATTTTTTCTTTATCGGTAATTCCCTGAACACTCTTTATAGTGTTTTCATCATCACCATTAAAAATTATAACCTTTGACATAGAAGCGAATTTTGTGAAAGAAGCAATTAAATTATCAAGAGTTTTAAAATACTCCATATGGTCGCAATCTATGTTAAGAATTACGCTTACATCTGGTGATAAATCAAGAAATGTATCTTTATATTCACAAGCTTCACAAACGAGTGTTTCACTTTTACCTACTCTGCCGTTAGTACCAGTAAGTGGTAATTTACCTCCTATCACTAATGACGGGTCAAAGTCATTCTCAATAAGAATCTGAGAAATCATAGAAGTAACTGTTGTTTTACCGTGAGTACCGCAAACACCGATACAATTATTATATTTTCTTGTAACTGCACCGAAAAGCTTACTTCTTTCAAAAGTAGGAATACCTTTAACCTTAGCAGCAACTAATTCAGGGTTATCTGGAAGAAGTGCTGCGGTAAAAACTACCATATCTGCACCATCAACATTTTCTGCCTTCTGACCCAAAGTAACAGGGATACCTAAATTTCTTATTCTTTTTAATGTATCTGTTTCATTATTGTCAGAGCCAGTTAAATAATAGCCTTTTTCGTGAAGAATTTCAGCAAGTGGACACATACCACTACCGCCGATTCCTATAAAGTGTATTCTTTTCGCATTTTCTAAAGCCTGTTCTATATTCATAAAAGGAAATCCTTTCCAATTTTCAAAATAACACTATTTTATTATACTACATAAATTTATAAAAATAAACTATTTTTACAATTTTTTCACAGAAAGTTGTTGTGTTTCTTTAAACTTTTTAGCAAAATTGTTCCCAAAACTCCGCAAGAGATTATTTCTCCAACGCCAACTGTTGCAAAGAAATACCAATAAGTACCCTCTAAAGAATACACAAATAAAAGCACAAACGGAACAATTATTGCATTCGCTAAAATTGGTGGTAAAACTGCTAACAAGTTATGTTTTCTTAAAAGATAAGTACCGACTGCACCTATTAAAGTTGCAAGACTACCAAAGACTACATCCCACAAGGCACACCCTGTAAGAATATTTGCTATAAGACACCCAATAAACAGCCCTGGTATTGCCGCAGGTGTGAATATGGGCATAACAGTCAAAATTTCTGA
>JAZNCY010000268.1:0-16137 GCA_045587825.1 Acutalibacteraceae bacterium | reverse complement strand
AACGCTTACAAATTCCTGAACGAAAAAGATATTAATAAAGAAGTGTTTTCGGAATTTGTTGCTGAAAATTTATATAGTAAAGCAGACAGTATTTTAGAAAAAGTTGTGTTAATCTGCGAAACAAAAAAAGATTGCAGAGATTTAAAAATTGATAAATTCGTTACAGGCAAGGCTACATCGTATTTAGTGTTACTTTTAATGCTGTTTTCAATATTTTATATTACAATAGTTGGCGCAAATATTCCGTCAGAGCTTCTTATGAAAGCTTTTAGCTTTTTTGAAGCTTATATTTATAATATGCTTAATAATCTGGGAGTCAGTGTTTTTATCAATGATATGCTCGTTTTAGGTGGCTTCAGAGTTCTCGGCTGGGTAGTGTCAGTAATGCTTCCACCAATGGCAATATTCTTCCCACTTTTCACAATTTTAGAGGATTTAGGGTTTTTACCAAGAATAGCTTACGTGCTCGACAGTAAATTTCAAAAAGCAAATTCAAGCGGAAAGCAATCGTTAACAATATGTATGGGCTACGGCTGTAACTGTGTTGGTGTTACAGGGGCGAGAATTATAGATTCAAAAAGAGAAAGACTTGTGGCAATTCTTACAAATAGCTTAACTCCGTGCAACGGCAGATTTCCTGCTATAATAAAACTGATTTCAATATTTTTTGTTGTTGGTGTGCCATCAGGAAACGCTATTTTGTCATCACTACTGTTGTCAGCAGTGATTGTAATAAGTATTATGGTAACTTTAATTCTTTCAAATCTTCTTTCAAAAACAGTATTAAAAGGTGAAAAGTCGCATTATATATTAGAATTACCTCCATACAGAAAGCCACAGTTTACTAAAGTAATAACACGTTCAGTTTTAGAAAGAACGTTGTCGGTTTTAGGCAGAGCCGTTGTGGTAGCCTTTCCGGCTGGTATTGTAATATGGCTTTTATTGAATTTAAGTGAAAAAGCAATTATTAATAATCTTGTTTCTTTTTTATCACCTTTAGGTAACGTTATGGGGTTAGATGGTGAGATACTAACATCATTTTTATTAGGACTACCAGCAAATGAAATTGTTCTTCCTATCTGTTTGATGCTTTATTCAGAGGGAAACGAACTTGTTTCAATAGAAAGCAGAGAAGTTATTGCAGAGATATTAGTTAATAATTCCTGGACAATTAAAACAGCAGTTTCATTTATTCTGTTTTCTCTTTTCCATTTTCCGTGTGCTACAACGCTTATTACTATTTATAAAGAAACAAAAAGTGCTAAGTGGCTTTTTCTTTCGTTTTTGCTTCCGACACTTACGGGAGTAGTGATTTGCACTATTTTTAATGTTGTTTATGAATTTTTAGAATACATTTTCTGAATTTTAAAATATTTTCAAATAAATTTAAAAAAACACTTGCTTTTTTCCTCAGTTTATGATAATATTCTCGTGCTAATGTGTATTAAAACTTTTAAAGTTGTTTAAAGAGGTGACAATAAATGAAAGAAGGACTTCATCCAAACTACGCTCCAACACAGGTTAAATGTGCTTGTGGCGCTGTAATTGAAACTGCTTCAACAAAGAGCGATATGCGTGTTGATATCTGCTCAAACTGCCATCCATTCTTCACAGGTAAACAAAAACTTGTTGATACAGGCGGACGTGTTGACAGATTCAATAAGAAATACAACCTTTCAAAATAAGTTGTATATTGTGTTACTAAATCAGGCGGTGAGTTATCACCGCCTTTTAGTATTTTAAATGAAAGTAACTTTATAAAGGTGGTGTAATCGTGTCAGAAGCTTATAAAACGTTAAAAGAATATGCCGAAACTGAATATATAATTAAAAAATCAAAGTTCTTAAGCTACTCAAAACCAGTTAAAACAGAAGAAGAAGCACAGGAGTTTATTGCTTCTATTAAACAAAAGCATTGGGATGCAACTCACAATGTTTACGCTTATTGCATCAGAGAGGGCAATATAAAACGCTTTTCTGACGATGGTGAGCCACAGGGTACAGCAGGTATGCCGACACTTAACGTGCTTATAAAAGAAGATATAACCGACTGTGTAGTTGTAGTAACACGTTATTTTGGTGGAATTCTTTTAGGCGGTGGTGGTCTGGTAAGAGCTTATTCACATTCTGCAAAATTAGGTGTGGATGAGTCAAAGATTATTACTTTAATGCCGTGGACTGTTTATAAAGTTTCTGCAGATTACACTTTTTATAATAAACTTGATTCTTTAGTACGTGATTTAGGTGGCGTAATAGAGAATTCGGATTTTTCAGAAAATGTAACCTTAGAATTCCGTTTAAAAAAAGAAATGGAAAATAAACTTTTTAAAGAATGTGCCGATTTGACTAATGGCAAGGTTACACCAGAAGAATGTGGAACAGTTATCGCAGAAGGTTGATTTTTAGCGAAATTTTACATTTTTTAAGAAATTTTAAAAAAATTTAAATTTTTTAAAGGGAAAAAAGAAAATTGGGCGTATTATATTAAAGTAACGTATTTTCAGGTAGGTGATATTCGTGTCAGATGAAATAAGATTAAGAACTTTAGAAAGAGAAAAAAGAGAACTTTCACAATATGCATTTCTTTGTGCTAATACTAAAGGCAGACTTGTTTTAGAAGACGAATGTCCCGTAAGAACTGCCTTTCAGAGAGACAGAGACAGAATTTTACATTCTTCTGCATTCAGACGTTTAAAAGATAAAACTCAGGTGTTTTTAGCACCAGATAACGTTCATTTAAGAACACGTCTTACTCACACTTTAGAGGTAAGCCAGATTGCAAGAACAATTGCCCGTTCACTTTCTCTTAATGAAGATTTAACTGAGGCTATTGCTTTAGGTCACGATTTGGGACACACTCCATTTGGTCACGCTGGTGAAAGAGCGTTAAATGAGGTGTATCCTAAAGGCTTTACACATTTTGAACAGAGTGTAAGAGTTGTAGATTGCTTAGAGCGTGATGGTAAAGGTCTTAATTTAACAGAAGAAGTACGTGATGGCATTCTTTGTCACACCAAAGGTCCTGAAGCAAAAACGCTTGAAGGCAGAATTATAAAATTAGCCGATAAAATAGCATATATTAATCACGATATCGATGATGCTGAAAGAGCTAACGTATTATCAGAAGATGATATTCCATTGGAAATCAGAATGACAGTCGGCTTCAGTAAATCTGAAAGAATTAATAACTTCGTTATGTCTGTTATTGAAAATACAGTCGATGATGTTAAAATGTCAGACGAAGTTCAAGAGGCTTTTAATGAGCTTCACAGCTTTATGTTTAAAAACGTTTATACAAATCCAGTTTGTAAAAGTGAAGAATTCAGAGCGGAAGATATGATTAAACAGCTTTATAAATACTTCTCATTCTATCCAGATAAAATGCCTGAATTCTATTATGAAATTGCCAAAAAAGAGGGTTCAGAAAGAGCCGCATGTGACTTTATTTCGGGTATGACAGATGCATATTCAATTAAAATCTTTACCGATTTGTTTGTTCCAAAGACTTGGAGTGTATAGTGAAAAGTGAAGAGTGAATAGTGAAAAGAGTGTGAAAGGGGGAAGGTGAATGGCAGTCAGATTATCTGACGATTTTTTAGAGCAGATTCGTGACAGAAATGATATTGAGTCTGTAATTTCAAGTTATGTTGAACTAAAAAGACGTGGCAGAAATCTCACAGGGCTTTGTCCTTTTCATAATGAAAAAACGCCATCATTTACAGTTTACCCCGAAACTTCTTCATATTATTGCTTTGGTTGTCACGTCGGTGGCGATGTAATTACATTTATAAGAAATATTGAAAATTTAGATTATATAGATGCAGTTAAATTTTTAGCTGACAGAAGTGGCATTAAAATGCCAGACGAAAAATTTGACGACACAGTTCACGAAAAACGAAAATTAACTTACGAAATGAATCGCGCTGCGGCAAAGTTTTTCCACGAAACTCTTATGAGTGATAAGGGTAAAACTCAGCGTGAGTATTTTATAAAACGAGGGCTTACAAAGAGCGATATTACTCGTTTTGGTTTAGGTGCCGCACCAGATGACTGGCACGCTCTTACAAATCACCTTGTTTCACAGGGCTTCAGTAAAGACGATTTAGTGAGAGCCGATTTAGTTAAGCTTTCAGAAAAGAACGGCAAAAAGAATTATTACGATAATTTCAGAAACAGAGCAATTTTCCCTGTTATAGATTTACGGGGCAATGTGGTTGCTTTTGGTGGCAGAGTTTTAGATGACTCTAAACCTAAATATATAAATACTGGTGACACACCTGTTTATAAAAAGGGTAGAGAGCTGTTTGCTTTAAACCTTGCAAAAAATGGTAATAATGGTAAACTCATTCTTTGTGAAGGTTATATGGATGTTATAGCACTTCATAAATACGGCTTTACTAATGCTATTGCAGGACTTGGTACTGCTTTAACTCCTGAACAGGTTACTTTAATTTCTCGTTATGCAGAAGAGGTTTACCTTTGCTACGATGCCGATGAAGCTGGGCAGAAGGCTGTGAGAGCAGCACTTTCGCTCTTTTCAAAAACAGGTGTTAAGGTTAAAGTTATAATGCTACCTGGTAATAAGGAAGAAGATAAAGACCCGGACGAAATTCTAAAAAAACGTGGTGGTCCTGACAGATTCCAAAGCCTCATTGATAACGCTCTTAATGCTATTGAGTATTATTTGTATATTACGAAAGCAAAGTATAATCTTAATACTGCAGATGGTAGACAGAATTATTTAAACGATGCTTCAAGATTGCTAACACGTGTCGGTGCAATTGAGCGTGATGTTTATGCTTCAAAGCTTGCTGAAGAGTTAGGTGTATCGAAAGACTCAATTCTGACTACTGTAAACTATAATAGCAATAAAGAACAAAGAGCGGTTAAGCGTGAAGAGTTTAAAACTGCACAAAAAGAAGAACGCGAGGTTCAAAAGTCATTTGACCCAGAAAGAGCAAAGTTTGTTCGTGCTGCAAAAGCAGAAGATATTCTTCTTATTTCAATTTTAAATAATACGGCTTTTTATAATAAGTTGAAGGAAGATTTGACCACTGAACTTTTTATAACGCCGTTAAATAAAAAAATATTAACACTCATTTTAAATAGATTAAGCGAGGGCTTAAGCGTTGAAATTTCGCTTTTAGCACCACACCTGACATCTGACGAAATGAATGTTGTAGCAAAACTTTTTGCTGATATGTCACTTGTTTCAAATACAATAGAAGAATGTGTGGATTGTATAAGTGTATTGAAAAGTGAAAAAGCGAAAAGCGAAGAGCAAAAGCCATCCAGTATGGATGACAAAGCATTTTTAGATTTCTTTGCTAATTTAAAGAAATCCGAAGATGAAAAAAAGTAAATTTTTAATGCAAAAGCATTATTGTGAAAAGAAAGGTGTAAAAATGGAAGGATTAGACAAGAAACCCCAAATTAAAGCGTTGATTGAAAAAGGTAAGGCTACTGGTAAGCTTACCACTCACGAAATTGATGCTGTAATTCTCGAAATGGATTTCGATATTGAAGAGCTCGACAAGCTCTATGAAACAGTTGAGAGCAACAATATTGAAATTATCGATGACCTTGGCGACGAAATGCTCGATGCACTCTCTTTTGACCTTGACGTTACCAAAAACGTTGAAGAAGAAGTTGCTCCAGATGCAAAGAACGTTGCTATTGATGACCCTGTTAAAGTTTATTTAAAAGAAATTGGTAGAGTGCCACTTTTAACTCCTGAAGAAGAAATTGAACTTGCTATGAGAATTACTTCTGATGACCAGGAGGCTAAAAAACGTCTTTCAGAAGCAAACCTTCGTCTTGTTGTTAGTATTGCAAAAAGATACGTTGGTCGTGGTATGCAGTTCCTTGATTTAATTCAAGAGGGTAACTTAGGTCTTATTAAAGCAGTTGACAAATTTGACTATACAAAAGGCTTCAAATTCTCAACTTATGCTACTTGGTGGATTAGACAAGCAATAACTCGTGCTATTGCAGACCAGGCAAGAACAATCCGTATTCCAGTTCATATGGTTGAAACAATTAATAAGGTTAAAAAGACAAACAGTCAGCTTCTTCACGAAAACGGCAGAGACCCGACCGCAGAAGAAATTGCTGCAAAATTAGATATGCCAGTTGATAAGGTTCGTGAAATCCTTCGTGTTGCACAAGAACCTGTTTCTCTTGAAACTCCAATTGGTGAAGAGGAAGATAGCCACTTAGGTGACTTTATCCCTGATGATGATGCACAAGCACCAGTTGACGCTGCTTCAATGGCTTTAATGCGTGAACAGCTTTCAGACGTTCTTAAAACTCTCACACCTCGTGAAGCAAGAGTTTTAAGCCTTCGTTATGGTCTTGACGATGGTAACCCAAAAACTCTTGAAGAGGTTGGTAAAGAATTCAATGTTACAAGAGAGCGTATCCGTCAGATTGAAGCAAAAGCATTAAGAAAGCTTCGTCACCCAAGCAGAAGTAAAAAACTCAAGGACTTCCTTGATTAATAAAGGTTTAAAAGAAGCTGTAAAAAACACTGAAGTTTTTTACAGCTTCTTTTTTTAACTGTTGCTTTTTTATCAGCATTGTGATAGCATAAAGGATGGGAGTGATTTTAATGAAAAAAGTTTTTTATTTTTTAATGTTGATGAGTGTTTCATTCGGGGCGATTTTTGTTTTTCCTACTATTGCCAATGCAAGTGTTGATACTGTTGATTTAATTTATGAGTTGAATGAAGATAAAGCTTCTTACACAGTATATGGTGAATTTTGTTATTCGCCATCAAAGCTTGTTATACCTGCAGAATATAAAGGGTTGCCTGTAACTCATATAGGAGATTATGCATTTAATGCGAGCAATATAGTAGAAGCGGTTTTGCCAGATAGTTTAACAACAATTGGAATTGCAGCATTTGAATCTACCGATTTAAAATCTATTGTGATTCCTGATTCTGTTACATTTATAGATTACAATGCTTTTGCACATATTTATTTGTTAGAAGAGGTTGTATTTCCTGATAACATAAAAGAGTTGTCATATGCTCTTTTTTATAATTGTGGAGCTCTAAAAACTGTTGTTCTTCCTAAAAATTTAGAGAAAATAGGGCATTCAGTTTTTTATGGTTGTGACAATTTAACTAAGATTGTTTTACCAGATAGTATAAAAATAATTGATTCTTCTGCCTTTAACGCTTGTGAATCACTTGTTGATATTAATTTTAATGAAGGATTAGAAGAAATAGGCGAAAGTGCATTTGGTGGTTGTTCTTCATTAAAGCACTTTATTGCTCCTTCAAGCTTAAAAAAACTCGGTAATAGTGCATTTTGTGGATGTAGTTCCCTTTCAGATGTTAAATTAAATGAAGGTCTTGAGCTTATTGATGAATATGCTTTTTTAGGTTGCATAAAATTAAAAGAAATCGAAATACCGAGTACAGTAACAGAAATGGGTTGTTCAATATTCCAACAATGCTTTGAGCTTGAAGATATCAGATTTAAAAATAAACCCACCACAATACCACGAGGTATGTTTGAATATTGTTATGCTTTAGCAGAAATATCTATACCTGAAACTGTAACCGAAATTGAGTTTAGTGCTTTTTCAAACTGCACATCCTTGAGTATTGTTAATTTACCAGATGGTATAAAAGCGTTAGGACATTATATTTTTTATGGATGCACTTCATTAAAACACATTGATATTCCTGATAGTGTAACTACCATTGGTGAATCGGCTTTTTCTAGTTGTTCTTCACTTGAAGAAATTTATATTCCGAAGAATGTTACTAATATGTATGGTAATCAATTTACTAATTGTATATCATTAAAAATTATTGATGTTGATAAGGAAAGTGAATTTCTCACAGCAGAGGATAATGTTTTGTATACAAAGGATAAAACCCGTTTGATTAAATACGCTGAAGCGAAAGCTGATACAAATTTTGTAATACCCAGAACTGTAGTTAAGCTTGATGATTATGCTTTTATAAATGCTAAAAATCTCAAGGAAATAGAGATTCCGGGTACTATAAATGCTATTGGGTTAAGCTCATTTTATGCTTGTTCTTCACTTGAAAAGCTCGTTATACAAGAGGGTGTCGAAAAGGTTAATAGCGGTGCATTTAGTGAGTGCGCTATGCTTGAATCGGTGTCTTTACCAAGAACATTAAAGACAATAGGAACAAATGCATTTTTTGCTCCTGAAAGTAAAATTAAATATGTTTTTTATAATTCGTCATACGAGCAGTGGATGAGAATTGATAAAGCAGGTGGTAACTTCAGTTTAACTTCTGCAAATATTCATTTTAATGCAACAACTCATAACTCGGAAACGATTAATATTATTAAACCAAGCTCTGAGACTCCCGGTGAAAAGCAGTATTGCTGTTCAGTGTGTGGTTTTGTTCAAAAAAGCGAACCATTGGGAAATGTAAATAACTATTTCTCTTACATAGATTTGGGTAACAGTTCTATTGATGAAGAAAACAAAATAATTACTATTGATGTTTATGCTTGCAAAGATGCAGTTGAAAGAATAACGCTTGTTCCTGGATTTAAAGTTCAGGTAATTTGTCCTTCTTCGTATGGATTTATTGGAACAGGTTCTAAAATTCTGGTTTATGATTCCAATGATAATTTGGCTGAAGAATACACTTTTGTAATAAAAGGTGATATCAATGGCGATAGTGTATGCGATGCTATTGACTGTATGTTGTTAGATTTAGCAAGAACAGATAATACGGAGCTATCAGGAGTAAGCTTGTTGGCTGGCGATTTTACTTTAAATGATGAAGTTACAATTCATGATTTTCAAGAGCTTGTAAAAGTAGCATTATCATAAAATTAAGAGTGGTTTAAATCTGGGGTTTAAACATATGTGGATTATGAAAAATAAAAAAATTGTTATTATTGCAATACCTTTAATTTTAACTGTAGCTATTATGATAGGTGGTGTGATTTTTATGGATAATAAAAAAGAAACAGAGTTTTATAAAAGTCAGCCAATAAACTTACCCAAAGATTTTACATATACAGCACATACAGGCTGTTGTGCCACCAACGACAACTCTCTTGAAGCAATTAAAGTCGGCATTGAGCACGGTGCAGATATTGTTGAATTTGATTTGTATTTTAATAACGAAAATATTGCAGTGCTTTCTCACGATGCACCAAAAGGTAATGAAGTTACTCTCGACGAAGCATTTAAGCTTATTGCTACATATAAAGATGTTAAAGTTAACGTTGATGTGAAATTGTGTAATGATAATCTTCACGTTGTTTATGATTTGGCAGAAAAGTATAACATTACAGACAGAATTTTCTTTACTGGTATCTTTTTAGAAGATGTTGAAATCGTGAAAAAAGAATGCCCGACTGTGCCATATTACTTGAATTACGAAGTCTTAAAAGAAAATAAACAAACCTTAGAGTACCTTAATGACCTTGTAAAAATCGTTAAAGACAGTGGGGCAGTAGGCATTAACTTTAATAAAGATTCCGCAACAAAAGAATTAGTTGACACATTCCATAACAACGATTTACTTGTTTCAATCTGGACAGTAAACGAAGAAAAGGATATGTATAAAATTCTTTACTTTGCACCAGATAACATTACAACAAGAAATCCTGATGTTTTGAAAGAATTAATTGTTTGATTTCTGTTTCCCTGTATGGTCAATTTTATATTTATCCCAATAAATCAACTCACTGACGGTTACGAATTCGTAGCCGTCATTTTTTAGTTGATAAATTAGTATGTTTGTGATATAATATAAAAAGAAATTGAGGTGTATTTTATGAGTGAAATTGAACGTATTATCAATGAAGTTGATAGCTCTATGTCTATGGAAGGTTTACCTCTTACAAATGACGATAAAGAACGGATTTCGGTATGTCTTAATAATCCTAAAATGCTAAATGATATGGTTAATGAGTTGTTAAATAAACACAGGGTTAATGCATAAAACATGAAAAATTATACTTATGATTACGAGTGGGATATTGAGTATTGTTATCCTGATTCCAATGTTTTGAAAAATAAACTAAATATCACAAAAGCGGAAGATTTGGCAGTTGCTGAAAGAGAAATAACCTCAATTAAATTAGCTTATGCAAAACAAAATATTATTGATGGTAATTTCGATTTTTCGCATTTAAAGAAGATACACAAGTTTCTTTTTGAAGATATATATGAATGGGCGGGAGAATATCGTCATGTAAATATAGCAAAGGGTAATCAGTTTTGTTTGTGGCAGAATTTAGAAAGTTACGCAAATACTATATTTGAAACTTTAAAAAATGAAAATTATTTAAAGAACTCCGATAATGTTCCAGAGCGATTGGCATACTATCTTAGTGAAATTAATGTTTTACATCCTTTCAGAGAGGGTAACGGCAGAACCCAAAGACTTTTTATTGAGTATCTTGCATTAAATGCCGGGTATAAAGTCGATTTTTCAACTGTTACCCCAGAAGAAATGATTGTAGCAAGTGCCGAAGCTTTTGCTTGTGAATATGAGAAAATTAATGATATGTTTGAACGGATTACAACAAAACTTTAATCTGTTTCCCAGTATGGTCAATTTTATAATTATCTGGGTATATTAACTCACTGACGGTTACGAATTCGTAGCCGTCATTTTTTAGCTTTTCTAAAATTTTTCTTAAAGCCTTTGGTGTGTTTTCAACGCCATTATGAAATAAAAGAATTGAACCATTTTCGGTTTTTGTAACAACTCTTGAATACATTTCTTGGGCTGAAAGCTTCTTCCAGTCAAGAGAATCAACTGACCATTGCACCATTTTCATTTTCATACTTTCAGCAATTTCTATTGATTTGTTGTCGTAGTCGCCAGATGGTGCTCTTACTAATTTTACTTTTTCGCCTGTAATTGCTTCAATTTTTTTGTTGCAATCTTCAATTTCTTTAATAACTTCTTCACGTGAAACCTTACTGAATAATTTATGTGTATCAGAATGGTTTGCAATTTCGTGACCATTTTCATAAAATTTTTTGACGGCATCAGGATTACTGTCAACCCAGGTGCCAAGAACAAAAATAGTCGCTTTAGCGTTGTAATCACTTAATATTTCAATTATTTCGTCGGTGTCCTCTGCACCCCAGGCAGCATCAAACGTAATAGCAATTTTCTTTTCATCTGTTTCTACACAGTAAATAGGTAATCGTCTTATTGGGTTATCGCTCTTAATTGTCATTCCCATTATTGTAGAAAAGCTTGTTACGCTAAGTAAAAATATAACTGCAAGAATAAATACTGTATTTCTGTAATTAATAACTAAACATTTCATAAAAAATCCCCCTAACGATTTATATTCGTCAAGGGGGTTGTCTTATTATCTTAAGGTGTTCGACTCTCGTCACCTTAAATCTGAAATTATTGCTTCAGCACATTTAATTCCGTCAACTGCGGCAGAAACAATGCCACCAGCGTAACCAGCACCTTCACCACTTGGGAAAATGCCTTGCACCTTAGTTGTCTGGTAAAATTCATTTCTTAAAATTCTTATTGGTGACGAGCTTCTTGATTCTGGTGCAGTAAGTACCGCATCATAAAGATTGAAGCCGTTTAATTTGTTATCAAAATCCTGAATTGCACCCGCAATAGTTTCTGTTACCTTGTGTGGTAAAATTCTTCTTAAATCAGATGGTGCAACACCTGTAGGGCAACTCGGATTTACAGAACCGAATTTTTTTGTAGGTGTATTTTTAAGAAAATCACCTAAAAGCTGTGCTGGTGCTGTGTAATCACCGCCACCTTCTTTGAATGCTTTTCTTTCAATTTCTCTTTGTAAATACATACCAGCTAATGGGTGGTCTGAGTCGAATGGTGGCTCAATACCAACAAGCAAAGCACAGTTAGCGTTTTCTTTGTCACGTGCATATTCGCTCATTCCGTTTACTACCATTCCACCTTCTTCAGAAGATGCTGCAACAACAGTACCACCAGGGCACATACAAAATGTATAAAGTCCACGCCCGTGCTCTGGGTGACACGCTAATTTGTAGTCTGCATTAGGGAGAAGCGGGGAATTATAAAATTTACCATATTGAGCCTTATTAATATGCTCTTGTGGATGCTCAATTCTTGTACCAACTGAAAATGGCTTTTGAGTAATTTCAAAATTCTTGTTATAAAGCATTTCAAATGTATCTCTTGAAGAGTGACCAATAGCAAGAATTACTGCATCAGTTTCCATATCGTAGCTACCAGCTTCATCTGTGTAAGAAATACCTTGTAATGCACCATTTGCAATTATCAAATCAGTAAGCTTAGTGTTGAATTTAACCTCACCACCAAGGCGGATAACTTCTTCACGTAAATTTTTAACAACTGTTTTTAATTTATCTGTACCAATGTGCGGGGTAGCAGAATAAAGAATTTCTTCAGGGGCACCAAACTTTGCAAACTGAATAAAAACCTCACGGCAACGAGGGTCTTTAATTCCTGTTGTGAGCTTACCATCAGAAAAAGTACCAGCGCCACCCTCACCAAACTGAACGTTTGATTCTGTGTCTAACTTATGCTGAGTCCAGAATGTATTAACGCTTTTTGTTCTACTGTCAACGTCGCCGCCACGCTCTAAAACGAGTGGGCGAAGCCCTGCTTTAGCAAGTGTTAACGCCGCAAACATACCAGCAGGACCAAAGCCTACAACTACTGGTCTGAATTTAGATTTACGTTTGTTTTCTGGTAAAACATATTCATATTTTTGTGTTATAAAAGCCTTGTTAGGAAGAAAAGACGCAATAAGATTTTCTTCATTTAAGTCAGTTTCAATATTCGCAGAGTAAACAAGAAAAATATTGTCTTTTTTTCTTGAGTCAATTGAACGTCTTGCAAGTGAAAAATCTTTAATATCACTTTCTTTTATTTTAAGAATTTTACTTACTTCTTTTCTCACTTCAAGCTCTGTTGTGCCTAACGGCATTTTAATTTCGTTAAGTCTAATCATTTTGTTACCTTTTAATATTATTGTTTAAAATTTTAACTGCTGAAGCACCAGCGAGTCTGCCACTTGTGAATGCAAAATGTAGGTTGTAGCCACCGCAATCACCATTAACGTTGAGAATTTCACCACAAGCAAATAAACCATTCTGTTTCTTTGACATAAGCGTTTTAGTGTTAAAATCGCTACCATCAGCACCACCACAGGTTACTTGTGAATAGTCAAAGTCTCTGGTACCAGTTACTTTAAATTCTGCTTCTTTTAAATTTGAAACAAGGAGTTTTATATCCTTATCTGAAAGCTTTCCAAAAAGTGTGTTTTCTTTAATCCCAACACGTTTCATAACAAAATAAGAAAGTTTTTGTGGAATAAGTCCTGAGAGAATTTCTTCTGTTCTGAAATATGGCATTTTACATTTAGTATCAAAAAAATACTTTTCTAACTCATTAGAAGAAAATTCGTTACAAAAGTCAATTACAGCAACAAAGTTTTTGTTGTTCTTGACAAGGTAAGAAAGATTTAAAACAGGAATTCCCGAAAATGCATTTTCAGTAAACTGAATTTCACCAGCTTCTTCTTTTAAAAGCTTTCTTCCGTTATATAAACTGAAATTACCTTTGACACGTAAACCCTTTAAATCCTTAAAGCCTTTTTCTTCTACTGTAATAGCAGTCAGCGCAGGGGAGATATCAGTGATTTTATGCCCAAAAGCCTTTAGTAGCTTGTAGCCTGAACCGTCACTACCTTGTGATTTTTGAGAAGTGCCACCAGTTGCAATAATTACTGCATCAAATTCTTCATCATTAACTACAAATTTGTTGTTAATATTCTTAATTTCGTTAACTTGAAATTCGCTTTTAAATTTTATATTTAAAATTTCACAGGTTTTTATTAAAGCATCTCTTATAGAGGTTGCTTGTTCTGAACGTGGATAAACTCTGCCGTCTTCAAAATAGGGGAGAATTCCAAAGCTTTTAAAGAATGATAACGTGTCAGAAAATTCAGACTCCAGCACACTTTTTATTATCTCTTTATCGCCATTGTAATTTTTTTCGCTTATTTTGGTGTTACAGAAGTTACATCTGCCATTACCAGTTGCAAGTATCTTTTTTGCGCATTTTGGTAAATGCTCAAAAACAGTAACACTTAAATCAATATTAAGTTTTTTTGCTTGTCTTTTTGCTTCAATAGCCGAGGCAAGACCTGAAGCGCCACCACCAATAACAGCAATTCTTTTTGTCAATGTAAACACCACCTTCAGAGAAGTAAAAATATTATACAATAATTTTAAAAATGATACAATAAGTTTTTTAAAAAATGTTTACAAATGACTTTTGTTTTGATATAATATTACGGATATTGTGGCTATTTGTTTATGTTCCGTTTTAAAGAGGTGATTTTTTTGAAACCAAATATTATATTTTACTTTTCAGACCAACAAAGGTTTGACACTTTAACACCAGACTTAATGCCTAATTTGTGGGCATTAGCAGAAGAAGGTACTCGTTACACTAATTCGTACACTTGTCAGCCTGTTTGTGGTCCTGCAAGAGCGTGTTTACAAACTGGTAAATATGCAACTCAATGTGAGTGTTTCAAAAATGGTATTCCGCTTCCTGAAACCGAAAAAACCTTAGCCGATTATTTTAACGAAAATGGTTACGATACCGCATATATCGGTAAATGGCATCTGGCCTCCGGCAAGGGTAAGCATTATGAAAAAACAGCCGTTCCAAAAGAATGTCAGGGTGGTTATAAATACTGGCGTGCTTCTGATGTTTTAGAGTTCACTTCTCACGGTTATGACGGATTCGTATTTGATGAAAATGGCAACAAAATCGATTTTACTGGTTACAGAGCAGATGCAATTAACGATTTTGCCATAGAATATATTAATAACAGAAGCGAAGATAATGAAACACCATTCTTTATGTTCGTTTCTCAGTTAGAGCCACATCACCAGAATGACCGAAAAGCTTTTGAGGGCTTTAAGGAAACTGTTGATAATTATAAAGATTATCCACTTCCAGAAGATTTAGCGTTCTTGAAGGGTGATTATAAAAAAGAATATCCCGATTATCTTTCTGCAATTAACAGAATAGATTATAATTTGGGTAAACTAATTGAAGCTCTTAAAGAAAAAGGTTTATATGATAACACTGTAATCATTTACACAAGTGACCATGGTTGTCATTTTAAAACCCGAAATATTGAATATAAACGTTCTTGTCACGAGTCTTCAATTCACACACCATTAGTTATTGGTGGCGGTGCTTTTAAACGTGGTACTGTTGACAACAGATTAGTAAGCTTAATTGACTTACCACCAACTTTGCTCGATTTTGCAGGTATTTATATTCCATCTTTCTTTTCAGGAATATCAATATTAGAGCAGGAAGAAAAAGGCACAGAGCGCGAAAATGTGTTTATTCAGATTAGCGAGTCGCAGGTTGGCAGAGCTATAAGAACTGAAAAGTATAAGTATTCAGTGAGAGCTTTTGGTAATGGTTTTACCAAAAAAGACTCTAAGGTTTATTATGAAGATTATCTTTATGACTTAGAGAATGACCCTTATGAAAAAATGAACCTTGCAAATGATAAGAATTTTAAAGAGATAAGAAAAACTCTCGCAAAACAGCTTTCAGATGAAATGGAAAAGGCTTGGGAATTGAAACCAAAAATCAAGCCAACTCTTATTAAACGTAAAAAATAACTTGAATACGGAGGAAATATAAATGAAACGTATTGAAATAGCAAATATTTATAAATCAGCTGAACAATTTGCAGACAAAGAAATTACAGTTTGTGGTTGGGTGAGAACTCAACGTGCTTCAAAAGCAATCGGCTTTCTTGAAATTAACGATGGTGGTTGCTTCAAGAGCCTTCAGGTAGTTTTTGAAGATGAAAAAATCAACAACTTTAAAGAAATTTCAAAAATCAATGTTGGTGCAGCAGTTATTGTTACTGGTACATTAATCTTAACTCCGGATGCTGCTCAGCCATTTGAAATCAATGCAAGTGAAATTGTAATTGAAGGTGAATCAGCACCAGATTACCCACTTCAGAAAAAACGTCACACATTAGAATATTTAAGAACTATTGGTCATCTTCGTCCAAGAGCAAATACTTACTCAGCAGCATTCCGTGTCCGTTCAGTTGCATCATTTGCAATTCATAA
>JAZNCY010000267.1:0-3820 GCA_045587825.1 Acutalibacteraceae bacterium | reverse complement strand
CTTCTTGGTAAAAAATGCTTTGCACTTCGTATTGCTTCTTACCAAGGTTGGAAGGAAGGTTGGCAGGCAGAGCACATGCTCATTCTCGGTATTCAAAACCCTAAGGGTGAGGTAAAATATATTTGTGCTGCTTTCCCATCTGCTTGCGGTAAAACAAACCTTGCTATGCTTATTCCACCTGAAAGCTACCAGAAAAAAGGCTACAAAGTATGGTGCGTTGGTGACGATATTGCTTGGATAAGAAAAGGTCCTGACGGAAGACTTTACGCTATCAACCCAGAAAATGGTTTCTTCGGTGTTGCTCCTGGTACTAACGAAAAATCTAACCCTAATGCTCTTGCAACAACTAAAGAAGGTACAATTTTCACAAACGTTGCTCATAACCTTGATAACAATACAGTTTGGTGGGAAGGACTCGACAAGAATCCTCCTGCAAATGCAATTGAATGGAAAGGCAACGAATGGAATGGTCAGACAAGTGAAGAAAAAGGTGCTCATCCAAACAGCCGTTTCACAGCTCCTGCTAAAAACTGCCCATGTCTTAGCTCTGAATTTGAAAATCCAAACGGTGTGCCGATTTCAGCTATTGTATTCGGTGGCAGACGTGCAAAGCTCGCTCCACTCGTTTACCAATCACGTGACTGGAATCACGGTGTATTCGTAGGTTCAATTATGGCTTCTGAAACAACTGCTGCTGCAGCTGGTGCAGTTGGTGTTGTTCGTCGTGACCCAATGGCTATGTTACCATTCTGCAGTTACAATATGGCTGACTACTGGCAACACTGGATTGACATTGGTAAGACTCTTGATGCTGACAAAGCACCAAAAATCTTCAATGTTAACTGGTTCCGTAAAGATGACGAAGGCAACTTTATGTGGCCTGGTTTCGGTGACAACCTTCGTGTTCTCGACTGGATTATTGACCGTTGCGAAGGCAAAGTTGGTGCTAAAGAAACTGAAATTGGTTTTATACCAAATGCTGAAGACATCAATATTGAAGGTCTTGAAGGTGAAGTTTCTCTCGAATCTCTCAAGAGCATTCTTGAAGTTGAAAAAGAACTCTGGCAAGAAGATGCTAAAGGTATTGAAGAATTCTACGCTAAATTCGGCGACAAAATTCCACCAGTACTTGCAGAAGAACTTGCTACTCTTAAAAAGAACGTTCAATAAAATTAATTTAAGGGCTGTGCTTAACGTACAGCCCTATAACACTATATTAAAATACATAATAAAGGAAGTCCTTAAAAATGGCACAGTTAACCAAAGAAACAAAAGACGGTATTTATTCACTTATGCTCACCCCTTATTTTGAGGATAAAAGCATTGACTACAACACTTATGAAAAATATGCTGACTGGCAGGTTGCTCAAGGTGTTGACCACCTCTTCGCAGTTTGTGGTAGCTCAGAAATGACACAGTTAACTCTTGAAGAGAGACTTAAGCTTGCAACTCTTACTGTAAAACACAAGGGTAACACAACTGTTGTTGCTACTGCTAACATTGAACCAACTCTTGAAGCAAACCTTGAAGAAGTTAAAAAGATGGAGCAAACAGGCGTTGATGGTCTTGTTTTCACAACAAAAGGCTTAGGTGATAACGACGAAAAGCTTGTTGAATACATATCAAAGCTTTTAGACGTTGCTTCTATCCCTGTTTTTCTTTATGAATTCCCAGGCTTCCAGCCACACTTAATCAGTGGCAAAGCTTATGGCGAGCTTGCTAAAACAGGCAAGATTTTTGGTATTAAAGACACAACCTGCACAATGGAAGGTATTCAGAGTAAGCTTGACAACAAATATGATTCAACAATCATTCAGGCAAATATGCCTTTCCTTTGGGATTCTTATGTAGCAGGTGCTCGTGGTGTTATGGCTACACCAACTTCTTGTGGTGGTGCATTCTTCCAAAGATTCCACGAAGCTTTTGTTTCTGGCGATATGGCTCTTGCTGAACAACGTTACAATGAAATCATTCTTCTTGATAACGCTATCGACAGTGGCTTTAACGCTACTGCTAAAGAACTTATAAGACTTCAGGGTGTTGATACATTTAACTGGTACACCCGTAATAATCACAACCTTTCAAGCGCAAGACTTCGTTCACTCAAATCTTTCCACGACTGGTGCGTTGCGAATGGTTTAATGAAATAATCGTAAATATTAAAAATCTCCGAGAATTTTAGTTCTCGGAGATTTTTGTTTTTAATCTTTAGTAAGCTCTTTAATGTATCTCTTAAAGAACACAACACCGTCGCCTAATGCTGAAACAGGGATTCTTTCGTTTGTACCGTGTGTTGTTAAAAGAAGCTCTGTTGATACCGGGAATGGAGAATAACGATAGATATTATCGCAAACTGGTTCGTACTGACGAGAGTCTGTACCACCCATAACAAGATATGGAGCAATAATATTATCTTCATCCATTGATTTACAGATTTTAGCGATTGTTTTAAACGCTCTTGAATCTGTTGGAGAAATTTTTGAAGGGTTGTTACCTTTAACTAATTTAACTTCAGCATCTTTACCAGCACATTTTTTAAGGTGTGCTTCAACAGTCTGGATAGTCTGACCAGGCATAATTCTGAGGTTTACATTGATTGTAGCCTTTTGTGGAAGCACGTTTGGTGCAGGGCTACCACTTGCCATTGTAACAGCAGTTGTTGTTCTTGTCATACAAGCTGCTGGTGGAATCTGAATCATAATTTTTCTGATTAATGGTTTTAAGATTGGAACATTACACATAACACATCTTACAGGGTAAGTTGTATTTTTTCCGATTTCTGTAAATAATGCAGACATCATTGGTGTAATTTCTTCTTTAAATTGGTTATTTTCGAGCTTGCAGATAATTTTAGCAAGTCTGCCTAATGCTGTGTGCTTTGGTGGTTGTGAAGAGTGACCACCTTTTGCAAATGTTGAAATTTCAAAGTCAACGTGACCTTTTTCTGCAACACCAACACCCGCTAATTTCTTATTGATAACGCCTTTAACGTTAACAGGAAGAATTGCGCCACCCTCGTCAATTACGCTATCGAGCTTAATGCCCTTTTCTTTGAAATATTCCATAATGCAGTAAGCACCTGAGTGTCTACCCTCTGCCATAACCTCTTCGTTATGACCAAAGCAAAGGTAAACGTCTCTTTCAGGAACATAGCCTTCTTCAAGAAGAGTTTCAACTGCTTCCATAACACCAATAAGGTGGTTTTTAATATCAAGCGCACCACGACCCCAAACGAAGCCATCTGCAACAGTACCACTGAATGCTGGGTAAGTCCAGTCATCTTCTGTACCTTTTGAAACTGGAACAACGTCCTGATGAGCAAGCATACAAATTGGCTCTTTTTCAGGATGAGCACTCTTCCAATGGAACACAAGGCTCTTTTTAGAAATAATTGTTTTTTCAAGCTTTGAATGAATAAGTGGATATGCTTCTTCTAAGAAAGCGTGGAATTCATCAAACTTTGACCAATCAACCAAATCATCATTGAAATTTGAAATTGTTGGAATCTGAATTGCTTTTGAAAGATTGTTTATGTATCTTTCAACGTCTGCTTTTTCATCCGGATAGCCTTCCAAATCTTTCATTGGCTTTGCTTTGTAAGTTGTAGCAGCTCTTAACATACTGATACCAATACCAGCAGCTGCAGCAATACCAACACCGCCTGCTATCATAGAACCGATTGCCATAATAAACACACTCCTATATATTATTTATCAATATTTTTAACTAATTAAAATAATGACATCTGGTCGCTTTCTGGTAAATCACCAAAAGCACCACATTTTCTTAAAATTTCAATTGTAGATTTACCAGCTCTTGC
>JAZNCY010000266.1:0-5701 GCA_045587825.1 Acutalibacteraceae bacterium | reverse complement strand
ACTATTATTTTTGTTTTTGGTATAGTTATCGGTAGCTTTCTTAATGTTCTTATTTATCGTTTGCCAATCGGTCTTGATTTTGTAAAAATCAACTCTATGTGTACTTCCTGTAAACACAGATTGCATTGGTATGACTTGTTTCCACTTTTTAGCTGGATATTTTTAGGTGGAAAATGTCGTTATTGTAAAGCTAAAATTTCTGTACAGTATCCTGTTGTAGAGGCACTTAACGGCATTTCTTATGTGCTTATTTATTTCTTTTTATGTGGCGGTAATGCTATTGAAGGTCTGAGTTTTAAACTTCTTGGATATATGGTTGTCGCATCATGTTTGATTGTTACAGCGTGGATTGATTTCAAACATCAGATTATTCCCGATTCAATGTGGATTTCAATATTTGTTGGTGGCATTTTCATTGTTATTGACTCTGTTATAAATGGTGAGTTTTCAAAGGAGTACATAATTTCTAAAGTTATAGGTCTTTTTGCTATTTCAGGATTATTTTTAATAATTGGTCTTGTATCAGGTGGAAGAGCTATGGGTGGTGGCGATGTCAAATTAATGGCAGCTGCCGGCTTCGTTCTCGGTTGGAAAGCCGTAATTGTTTCATTGTTTTTAGGTGCATTCGCAGGTGTTATATTTTCAATTGGCAGAAAAATTGTTTCTAAAAAAGAGATGCGGGGCGTAATTCCTTTCGGACCATTTTTAGCAATCGGAATTATCGTTTCAGCATTTGTTGGTGAAAGAATATTCAATATGTATCTTGATATGTTTATCTGACATTAAACTGAATTCATTTGCATATTATTATGTGGGTGAAGTATATGTTTGTATTATCAGTTTCAAAGAAAAAAATAAGAGCAGTTGCAATAGTTCTTTTGCTTGTTTTTTTTGCAGGAGTTTGTACTGTAGTTTCACGTGTTCAACTGAAAAAATTAAATGTACAATCAGTTGAAAATAAGTCAGGTGCGATTAATTTTAAAGCAGAAAATAATCAGGAGCGACTTAAGTTTATTTCGCAATTCGGTTGGGAAGTTGATTCTGAGCCTGTTGAGGTTAATGAAGTAATTATTCCACAGGAATTCGACGATGTTTACAATAATTACAATGAAATTCAGCTTATGCAGAATTGTGATTTAAGGGATTATTCGGGTGAACGTGTCAGGAGATGGACTTATGTAATAAAAAATTATCCGGGATATTCCGAAAAAGATACCTGTGTGCGGATTAATCTGCTTGTTTTTGATGGAATGGTTATCGGTGGAGATGTTTCGTCAACTGAGCTTTCTGGTTTTATGCACACATTCAGAAAAGAGTAGAGTAAAAAAGTATGGGTAAAGAAAGATTAGATAAAATTATTGCTTCTTCAGGACTTTCTACAAGAAGTGAAGTAAAAAACTTAATTAAAAAAGGCTTAGTTAAAGTTAATGGCACTGTTGTTACTGATAGTGCCATTAAATTTGATTGTGAAGTTGATGATATCGTTGTAGATGGTAAACCATTAAAAAAGGGTAAATTTGTTTATATAATGCTCAATAAACCCAAAGGCGTTGTCAGCGCTACAAATGACAACAGGGATTTGACTGTGGTTGATATTTTACCCGAAGAATTGAAGCGAAAAAACCTTTTTCCTGCAGGTAGATTGGACAAGGATACAGTAGGTTTTTGTCTTATAACTGATGACGGGGATTTTGCTCATAATATTTTGGCTCCCAATCATCACGTTACAAAAACTTATATTGCTGAACTTGATAAAGAAATTGATTTTGAAAAAGGTAAAAAAGCATTCTTTGATGGTGTTGTTTTAAATGATGGCACTGTTTTGCTTTCTGCTGATTTAGAAAAACAAGAGAATGGGGATACACCGACTTATAAAGTTATTATTAAAGAGGGTAAGTATCATCAGGTGAAAAGAATGTTTTTGTCACTCGGTGCTACTGTTACAGAGCTTAAAAGAATTAAAATAGGTAATCTTACGTTAGATGAAAATTTAAAAGAAGGCGAAGCTCGTTTTCTTACTGAAGCCGAATTGTCAAAAATTACCGAAAAAACACATAATGTAGTGTGAAAATCATTTTTGAACTGTTTATTTGGTGATTTTTACTATATGAATTTTATCGTAATTGTATGTGCAATTTTTAATTATTTGTGTCATTTTTTAACGTAAAATTAACATTTTGCATAAAAAATGAAGAAAAATTCTAAAAAACACTTGCAATTTTTGTTGAAGTTGTGTATTATGTATAATTGTTAAATGGTCATTTTGTTCAAAAACTTATTTGGAGGTTAAAAAAATGTCCAACAGATTATTTCAAAGCGTAATTCATCAGATGAGAGAAGCTGTTGATAAAACTATCGGTGTTATTGACGAAACTGGTGCTGTTATCTCTTGTAGCGATTTAAGTAAAATCGGTGAAGTAAGAAACGTTAATACAAGTGCTATTTTTTCATCAAATACTCCTGTAGTTTCTGAAAATTGTACATACCAGAGCTTTGGTACTCACGTTCATCCGGAGTGTGCAGCATTTATTGAAGGTAATGATGAATTATCAAAAGGTTATCTTGGTATGCTTTGTGTTTCTCTTTCAAGTATTAAGCAATATTATGATGAGAAATATGATCGTAGCAACTTTGTTAAGAATATTATCCTTGACAATATCTTGCCAGGCGATATCTTTTTGAAAGCGAGAGAGCTTCATTTTAATAATGAAGCATCAAGAGTTGTTATTCTTATAAGACTTCTTGATAAGAATGATGTTTTTGTTTATGATGTTATTCAGAATCTCTTCCCAGATAAAACAAAAGATTTTGTTATTAATATCAGTGAAAGTGATATTGCACTTGTTAAAGAAGTTAAGAGTGACATTGACAGTAAAGATTTAGAAAAACTTGCTCGTTCAATTTCTGATGCTCTTACTTCAGAATTCTATACACATTCACTTATCAGCATTGGTACAACTGTTACTGGCGTAAAAGAGCTTGCACGTTCATTTAAAGAAGCTCAGGTTGCACTTGAGGTTGGTAAAGTGTTTGACACTGAAAGAAATATTGTAAGTTATGAACACCTTGGTATTGCAAGACTTATTTACCAGCTTCCTACAACTCTTTGTGAAATGTTCTTAAAAGAGATTTTCAAAGTTGGTTCTATTGAAACTCTTGACCAGGAAACATTATTCACAATTCAGAGATTCTTTGAAAATAATCTTAATGTTTCTGAAACATCAAGAAAGCTTTTTGTTCATCGTAATACTCTTGTTTACAGACTTGAAAAAATCAAGAAGCTTACAGGTCTTGATTTACGTGAGTTTGATGATGCTATCGTGTTCAAAGTTGCTCTTATGGTTAAGAAATATCTTGATGCAAATCCAATCAAATATTAATAATTTGCACAAGCAGATTTATTCTTATTAAGAATTAATTGTTAATAAAAAATAAAATTAGCACATTTTGTTACAAAGGGGTTACATTTTGTAATAAAGTGTGCTATAATTACTTTATGTTGTGTTTTTGCGACAAATAAACTATAAATGTGGATATTGGAAAATAAAGAAATTGGGTGTTAAAGTTTGATAGAATTCAGAAATGTTTCCAAAGTGTACGAGGATACAAACACAAAAGCTCTTTCTGACCTTAATATCAGAATTGATGATGGAGAATTTGTTTTTGTTGTTGGCGCTTCAGGTGCAGGTAAAAGTACGTTTTTAAAATTAATGATGCGCGAAGAAGTTCCGACTTCTGGTCGTGTTCATATTAATGGTTATGACCTTAACAGTTTAAGAAAAAAAGACGTTCCGTATTTCAGAAGAACTCTCGGAATTGTTTTTCAGGATTTCCGTCTTATTCCATCTATGAATGTTTATGATAATATTGCTTATGCAATGCGTGTTATCGGTTCAAGAGAGGCAGAAATCAGAAAAAGAGTGCCATATCTTTTAGGTCTTGTTGGTCTTAACTCAAAAGCACGTTCATTCCCAAACCAGCTTTCTGGTGGTGAACAACAACGTGTTGCGCTTGCACGTGCTCTTGCTAATAATGCAAGTATGATTATTGCTGACGAACCTACCGGTAATATTGACCCGAGAATGTCTTATGATATTGTTAATCTTCTTAACCATATCAATTCAGACGGTACAACCGTGATTATGGTTACTCACGATTATCATCTTGTTAAAACCTTTAATCACAGAGTTATTACTATCCAGAATGGTAAGGTTCTTTCAGATTACCCTGATGCTTCACATATTGATGTTGAACCATATCGTTTTGACAATCCAGAAGATGAGGTTGGTACTTATTATTCTGATGACACTACAGTTGATTTTGATTATCTTATGAAAACTTATGGCGTAGAAACAATTGAGGCAAAGGATGAAAATCCTTTTGTTGATATTCCTACTGAGCCTAAGAATTTCCGTCCTACCGATACTTATTCAATATTTTCTGAGGAGGATGAGCAATGAGAGGTTTCAGATTAGGTTATTTAACTCGTGAAGGCTTCAAAAACATCTGGGTTAATCGTTTTCTTTCTGTTGCAACAATTTTAGTTTTGGTTGCTTGTCTTATTATAGTTGGTACAGGTTCGCTTATCTTCCTTAACATAAATTCTCTTCTTGATTTGATTGAAGGTCAGAACGTTGTTATGGTTTATGTGGAAGATGAAGCTACTGATTATGAAACAGAATCCCTGGGGCTTCAGCTACAAAATATGAGCAATATTAAAAATGTTGAATTTGTGCCACGTGAGGATGCTTTTGAAAATCAAAAAGAACAATTCGGTGACAAGGCGGCACTTTTAGAAGGGCTTTCTCCTGAAATTCTTCCTGATGCATATAAGGTTGTTGTTGATGACCTTTCGATGTTTGACAGTACAGTAAGTGAAATTAAAAAATTAGAAGCTGTTTTACAGGTTCGTGAAAACAGTGACCTTGCAAGTAAGGTTGAAACAATAAGAAATGCTGTTTCATATATAAGCTTAGGCATTATTGCAATTCTTTTCTTTGTTTCAATGTTTATTGTTTCAAATACTATAAGAATTACAATTTACAACAGAAGACTTGAAATAAGTATTATGAAAGCGGTTGGTGCAACTAATTCATTTATTCGTTGGCCGTTCCTTGTTGAAGGTATGCTTTTAGGTGTTATTTCAGCAGTTGTTTCATTAGTGCTTGAATACGTAGTTTATTCGGTTGCACTTATCTGGTTTGCAGACCTTATGTCTACACTTGGTGGAAAACCAGTTGAATTCCTTGATTACATCTGGTTCTTCCTTGCGGTATTTGGATTTATTGGTGTTGTAATTGGTACAACAGGTAGCCTTATATCCCTTAATAAATATTTAAAGGAGCATAACAATGTTGTCGAAAATGACTAAATTTAAGAGCAGTAGAATTATTTCTTTAATAGTTGCACTTGTTCTTGCTTTCTCGTCAATTTCATTGTCTGTTTATGCGGTTACTGACTCTGAAAAAGCGGAGTATAATAAAAAAATTGAAGAAATCCGTGAGCAAATCGCGGAGAATAAAAAGAAAATTCAGGCACTTCGTGATGAAGCTGCAACCTACGATGATGAGATTGGTGGTTATCAGGATAAAATAGATGCACTTCAATCTCAGATTGACCTTTACAATCAGGAAATTGCATTAATTGATGCTGATATCAAGCTTGTTGAAGATGAAATAACTGGTATTGAAAACGAGATTAA
>JAZNCY010000265.1:0-12110 GCA_045587825.1 Acutalibacteraceae bacterium | reverse complement strand
GGGATGAAGTAACAAGATTTGAAAATCCACATAAATACTATGTAGATTTCTCTGGTAAGCTCTGGGGTGTAAAGCAACGCCTTATTGAGAAAAATTCAAAGTTTTAGAGGTTTCTATGATAAAAGAAATAAAAATAGGGCTTTCACGTTCAAGGCTATTTGATTTTCAGAATGTTGTTAGCTTTGTTGGTGAAGTCAGCGAGGCTTTCGATTTAAAGGAATTGAATAAGGCTCTTAAGATGCTTTCAGTAAAAGAGCCGTTGATTGCTTCTGCGATTTGTCTTGACGATGAGTTTAAGGCTTATTTGCAACCCGAAAAAATCCAACCCGTAATAGAGGTTCTTGAGAAAGATGTTGATTCGTTTTTAAAGGAACAGATTAACAATGGTATTGATTTCAATGAAAATTTATTTAAGTTTTTTGTTGTAAATCAGAATACTCTTGTAATTCTTTCTCACACAGTTGTTTCTGATTCAAAATCTCTTCTTATATTGGCTAAAGAATTGCTTTCATTTTATAATAAAGAAAGTGTAGATATTGAACCTGTACCAATAAAACTCTTTTCGGAAGAAAGTGATTTACCAGTTGCAGTCGATTCCTTCGTGGCAGACAGAGTTACAGAGGTTCTTGATAATAACTACCTTCTGAAGCCAAAGAAATTTACTTATACAGATTACAATAAAGCAAAAGAAAAGTTTTCTGAAAAGTATGGTGATGTCAATTTTTGTGACTACACTTTAGATGCTGAGCTGTGTGAATCGTTAAAAGAGAAATGTGTCGATTTAAAAGTTGATTTTTCGTCAGTGGTTTTGTTTGCGCTTAAAGAAGCGTTAAGCTTAAAAGAAAAACCAAAGAAAAAGATGCAGAAAATTAATCTTTTAACCGATAGACGACCATTTTTTATAGATAGGGAATCGTACTCTGTGGGTTGCTTTAATGGTACTGTTTCTTTAGATGTAACAAAAAGTGAGGGCTCTTTATCTGAAAGAGTGAAGAGTTTTCACGCTTCTTTATATAAAAAGGCTTGTATTTGCTTCAATACTTTTTATAATGAATTGTTTTTAAGCAAGCTTACTCCAACTTTTCTTGATTCTTGTTTTATGTATAAAGCAGGAGTTTACAAAAACAAATACACCAAAAAACTTGCAACTCTTTATGGGTGTGAACAGCAATTTTTACTTTCGTTTGAGTCTCAAAATCTCAATCAGAAGTTTTGGGAAAAACTCTCCACTTTCCACCACATAAGAGTAAAAGAACCCCACAAATCGAATTTTAACGTTTCTTTTTCGCTTGTGCAGGGTGAAAAAATAACGCTTGCTTCGGAATGGAATTCCACCCGCTTTTCTAAGGATGAAATTGATAGTCTCGTAGAAAATGCAATAGCAGTTCTAAGGCAACTGTAACTCTCTAAAAGTTAATAAAATCAATGCTGTGAAGCTTAGTAACC
Source organism: Acutalibacteraceae bacterium (assembly GCA_045587825.1). Classification (GTDB taxonomy): domain Bacteria; phylum Bacillota; class Clostridia; order Oscillospirales; family Acutalibacteraceae; genus DTU089. Next base: position 10,664 of record JAZNCY010000265.1, on the reverse strand, counting down.
GAATCTGACTCTGAAAAGTCAGATTCGGTTATTTTTTATTGAAAAGTTATTAAAAAACTTTTTTAAATCTATTGACAATGGGGAGTTGTGGGTATATAATAGGAGCACGGTGGGGCAAAATCCCATAAAGTGACGCGAAAAACCCACAAAGTGGGGGATTTTAAGTTTTGAAAGGAAGGTGTAGGAAATGACCTCTGGTATGTATAATCACAGTGTCGATTCAAAAAATCGTTTCATAATTCCTGCACAGTTCCGTTCTGAACTTGGTGACAGAATAATTCTCTTCCGTTCACCAGACGAGTCGAAATGTATCTATGTTTATACAGAAGAACGCTGGGAAGAAATTTGCAGAGAGATTGATAATCTTCCACCGTCAGCCTCATCAAGACATTTACAGAGAGCGCTTCTTCACGCTGCTATGCCTGTTGAGCTTGACAAAACAGGTAGAGTTACACTTAACCAGTCTTTTAAAGAGTACGCTAATATCGTAAAAGATATTGTTATCGTAGGTGTGTCAAGCAGAATTGAAATCTGGGCACAAGAAGAGTGGGATAAAGAAGCAGAAAACTTCAGTGATTGTCTCAAAAACGAAATCGAAATCAGATTCTAAGGAGAAGAGAATATGGAGTTTAATCATATTTCGGTTCTTCTCAGTGAATCTGTTGAAGCACTTAATATTAAACCAGATGGCGTTTATGTTGATTGCACAGCAGGTGGCGGTGGTCACTCGGCTGAGATTCTTTCGCATCTTAACGAAACCGGCAAAATGTATTTGTTTGACCGTGACCCTGATGCAATAAAGGTTTTGACTGAACGCTTCAGTGGTGATAAGCGGGTTAACATAATTCACGATAATTACTGCAATATAAAAGCTGCACTTGATGCTTTAGGTGTCTCTTCAGTTGATGGTATCGTTGCAGACCTTGGTGTAAGCAGTTTCCAGCTTGACACTGCTGAGCGAGGATTTTCATTCCATAATGATGCTTTGCTCGATATGAGAATGAGCAGGCAGGGGTTAAGCGCAAAAGATGTTGTCAACACATATTCTGAAGATGAGCTTTGTCGTGTTATCTGGGATTATGGTGAAGAAAAATTTGCAAAAAAAATCGCTTCCAATATAGTGAAAGCGAGAGAGATAAAAGAAATAGAAACAACCTTTGAACTCAGTGACATAATTTCAGCTTCAATTCCTGCAAAGTTCAAGCGTGATGGTCACCCTGCGCGAAAAACCTTTCAGGCAATAAGAATTGAAGTTAACAATGAATTGGGCGGCTTGAAAGCAGTTCTTCCCGATATGTTCGGGTTGTTAAATAAAGATGGCGTTTTAGCAATAATAACCTTCCATTCCCTGGAAGATAAAATTGTTAAAGATTATTTTGCAACACTCAAAAAAGGGTGTACCTGTCCTAAAGATTTTCCTGTTTGTGTTTGTGGAAATAAACCTAAAGCCATTGTTAAAAGCGGTGGCGTAAAAGCAGGACAGAAGGAATTAGAAAACAATAAAAGAAGTCGTAGTGCGAAGCTTCGCACAGCGTTAAAATTATAAGGGGATAAAAGAATGACCAACTACCGAGAGACTTCAGCTTATGATTTGTCGCTCTTTGAGCCACAGGTTGTTGAGCCGAGGAGAGTCAGAGAAGCACAGCCTGTAAAAAGACAAGGTGTGAAAAAACAGACAAAAAAGCCTGTTAAAAAAACCGGGACTAAAACTGCAACAAAAGCACCTGTAAAAAAGCAGAGTGTTAATTATACAAGCCAAGCAAACAATACTGTAAGAAAAGTGGCTGATACAGTTGACCAGTATCAGCATACAGTTACTCGTCGCACACAAAAAGCGGCTGTTTCTTTAGGCTTAAAAAAGGCAATGTGTTGTCTTGCAGTGCTTTTTGCTTTTACTGTTGTAAATCTTTATATGAATGCAGAATGTGATAAGCTTGATTCACAGATTGCAAGCCTTCAGAATGAGGTTTCTATTGCAGAGGGTGAAACAGTAAGACTCAACGCAGAGCTTAACAGTATGGTGGATACCGAAAAGGTTATTGAATATGCAGAAACAAAGTTAGGTATGGTAAAGGCTGAAAGCTATCAGATTACATATATCAATTTATCACAAGGTGATGAATTTGTGGTTGCTGGTGAAAAGCAAGTTTCCCAGAATAGTGGTCTTAAAACAGAAATCAAAGAGTTGTTTGCATATATTTTCTAAAAAATAAATACATTGTATAAGGGGTTGAGTTACTCGACCCCTTTTTTGTTAGAAAAATAAGAAAAGTGCCTTATAATTTCTTTACATATTGCATTATATATGGTATAATATTTTTAATTATGCGATATGTGTTATTTTGTTGTAAAAGGGGGTAATTTGGTTGGCAAGAACAACAAAAAAGTTAAAGCAACGCTGTCTTATTGCTGCTGCAATTTTACTCTTGTTGGGCTTCGGTACTGATATATTCAGGCTTTTTTATATTCAGGTTATAAAAGGTGATGAATATAAAACAAAAGCGGAGGCTCAGCAACTCAGTGATACTGAAATTTCTGCCGACAGAGGAATTATTTACGATTGTAACTATAACGTTCTTGCGGAAAGTGCTTCTGCCTGGCTTGTTTACGTCAATCCCTCAAAAATAAAGGATGATGCTCAGAGAAAGCTTATTTCTGAAACCCTTGCAAAAATTCTTAAATTAAAAGAAAAGCGTATTTACGAAAAAATCTCAAATTCAAATTACAGTTATGTAAAAATTGAGGGTAAGGTTGAATATACCGAAAAAACTCTTATTTCAGATTTTATTGACGATAACGACCTTTACGATATTGTTAATATTGACCCTGATACAAAACGTTATTATCCATATTCAAATTTTGCATCAACTATCTTAGGTTTTACCGGTGCAGAAGATTCTGGTAGAGCAGGTCTTGAGCTTCAGTATAACGATAAATTAACTGGTGTTGCGGGTAGAATTATTACGGCGAAAAATGCCCGTAATGGCGCTATGTCGAGTAATTTTGAAACAACCTACGATGCAAAGCAGGGCACAAGTCTTGTGCTCACACTTGATAAAACAATTCAGTATTATCTTGAAAAAGGTTTGGCACAGGCTGTTCTTGATAATGATGCAACTTCTGCTTATGGTATTGTTATGGAGGTTGAAACCGGTGCAATTCTTGCGATGGCGACAATGCCAGACTATGACCTTAACACTCCTACAGTTATTACCGATAAAGAGGTTCTCAAAGAGTTAGATAAAATTAAAGATGCAGAAAAATATGATTTAGCATATAACAACAAGATTTATTCAATGTGGCGTAACAAGGCAGTCAGTGATACCTATGAGCCTGGTTCTGTTTTTAAGGTTTTTGTTGCAGCGGCAGCACTTGAAGAAGGGCTTGTTACTCCTGATTATTGCTTCAGTTGTTCAGGTTCTGTTAAGGTTGCAGATAATGTGCTTCACTGTCATAAGGATGGTGGTCACGGCAGACAGACTTTAGCCGAAGGCTTAATGAACTCCTGTAACCCGTTTTTTGTTGATATTGGTCAGAAATTAGGTTCAAAGGATTTCTATAAGTATTTTGATGCTTTTGGTTTCACCAATGAAACAGATGTTGATTTACCGGGTGAAGCAACACCTGTTAAGGATGTTACATACCACTCACTCGAAAATATGGGTATTTCACAAGTTTCCTCATCTTCATTCGGTCAGACCTTTCAGGTCAGTGCTATCCAGATGATTACAGGCGTTTCGGCAATAGCAAATGGTGGTAATTTAATGCAGCCTTATATTGTTGGTGCTATGCTTGATGAAGATGGCAACACGGTTTTTGAAGCAGAGCCGATAGTAAAAAGAAGTGTTATTTCTGAAACTACAAGTAAAGAAGTTCTCAAAATGATGGAAAAGGTTGTTTCAGAGGGTACTGGTAAAAACGCTTATGTTCCGGGTTACCACGTTGCAGGTAAAACAGGTACATCTGAAAAGCTTACAGTAGATGGCGAATATATCGCTTCATTCGTGGGCTGTGCTCCTGCCGATGACCCTAAAATAGCAGTTCTTATAGTTATAGATGAGCCTCAGGGCTATGTTCACGGTGGTGGTGCTATTGCAGCGCCGGTTGCTGGTGCAGTTATTGAACAGACTCTCAAATATATGAATATTGACCCTGTTTATTCAAACGAAGAGCTTGCCCAGCTCAATGGTATAACACCTGATGTAAGCTCAATGAACGTTGAGAAAGCAAGAGCAACTCTTAAAAACCAGGGCTTCACAGCACGTGTAGTAGGTGATGGAGACTCTGTTATTTCTCAATACCCACTCAAGGGGCAGAATATTCCACTTGATGGTGTAGTAATTCTTTACACAGAAAAAGAAACCTCAAACAAAACCGCTACTGTTCCTGATTTAACAGGTCTTAGCATAAGCTCTGCAAATGAGAGAGCAGTAAATGCAGGCTTTAACCTTAAAATTTCAGGTGCATCACTTGATAGTGAGGTTGTATCTTACAGGCAAAGTATAGAAAGTGGTACTCAGGCAGAAATGGGTACAACTATAACAGTATATTTTAAAACAAACCAAGGTGTTGAAGACTAATGCTTTTATCAGAATTATTAAAAGGCGTAAACGTAAAAAATGAGTATATCGACAGAGAAATAAGTGACGTTACCGATAATACAAAAAAGGTGACAGGAAATTGTGCATTTGTCTGTGTAAGTGGTGCTCGCTTCGACGGTCACAATTTTGCAAAAGAAGTTATGGAAAATGGCGCCGTAACTGTAATCGTTTCAAAAGATTTAGGGCTTAAAGAACAAGTTCTTGTTGAAAATACCCGTGAAGCGTATGCAATTATGTGTAAAAACCTTTTTGGTGCTTCGGTAGATAAAATGACACTTATTGGTATAACTGGTACTAATGGTAAAACAACAACAGCGTTTATTGTGAAAGATATATTAGCTGAATTTGGTATTGAATCAGGTCTTATAGGTACAGTTAAAAATATGGTGGGTAATAAAGAATTTCACACAGAGCTTACAACACCTGACCCGTATGATATGCACAAGCTTTTTAAAATGATGGAAGATGATGGCATAAAGTATTGTGTAATGGAAACATCTTCACAGGCGTTCCACCAGATGCGCCTTGCAGGTATTCATTTTAAGGTAGGTGTATTTACAAATCTTACACAAGACCATCTTGATTATCACGGCACTATTGAAGAGTATAAAAAGTGTAAAAAGGAGCTTTTCAAAGCTTGTGATATTGCAGTTATGAATGCAGATGATGAAGCATCACAGTATATGGTGGATGGTTTATCCTGTGAAAAAATCAGCTATGGTGCAGAAAAAAACTGTGATATTAAAGCAAGTAGTATAGAACTTCTTGAAAATAAGGTAACTTATAAAATCAATAATGAATTAAATGTTGATTTTCATATCCCCGGTGACTTTTCTGTTTATAATTCATTGGCTGCTATCGGTGCTGTGAGTGCATTAGGCTTTTCTTTAGAAGATACTGTAAAAGCGATAAGCCAGGCGAAATCTGTAAAAGGCAGACTCGAATTAGTAGAAACAAACACACCTTTTGGCGTTATCATTGACTATGCTCATACACCAGATGGTCTCGAAAAAGCAATTAATGCAGTAAGAGGCTTCACAAAAGGCAGAGTTATTACTCTCTTTGGTTGCGGTGGTGACAGAGATAAAACAAAACGTCCTAAAATGGGCAGAATGGCAACCGAACTTTCAGATATTGTAATTGTCACAACTGATAACCCGAGAACCGAAGACCCCGATGAAATTATTAAAGAAATTTTAATCGGTACAGTTGGTTCAAAGGCAGAAGTAATTACAATTACCGACAGAAGCGAAGCAATAGCTGAAGCTTTGAAGATTGCAAAACAAGGTGACACAATTCTTCTTGCTGGTAAGGGGCACGAAACTTATCAGGTTATAGGTACTGAGCGTGTTCATTATGACGAGCGAGAAGTTATAAAAAATGCATTGAACAGGTGATATTTTGGAAGAAATATTATTAAGTGAAATAGCCGGGTGGTGTAATGTTAAATCCAATTTAACTGGCACAATTAACACTATTTCAACAGATAGCAGAGTAATTGATGAAAATACACTGTTTATTGCACTTAAAGGTGAACGCTTCGATGCAAATGATTTTGTAGAGGATGTTCTCACGAAAGGTGCAAAAGCAGTTGTTTGCAGTCGTTACAACGGCAAAAGTGACAGAGTGATTTTAGTTGAGGATACAGGCAAAGCACTTTTACAGATTGCAAAGGGTTACAGAAGCAAATTCAACATTCCTTTTGTTGCACTTACTGGTAGTGTGGGTAAAACCACAACTAAAGGTATGGTTCACGCCGTTCTTTCTGAGAAGTATAATACATTAAAAACTCAGGGGAATTTAAACAATGAAATAGGTGTTCCTAAAACATTGTTCTGTCTTGAAAATTCTCACGAAGCAGCAGTAATTGAAATGGGTATGAACCATTTTAATGAAATTTCCCGCCTTACAGAAGCTGTAATGCCAGATATCGGTATAATTACTAACGTTGGTACTGCTCATATTGAGAATTTAGGTTCAAGAGAAGGTATTCTCAAAGCGAAATGTGAAATTACCGAGGGAATGAAAAAAGGCTCACCGCTTATTATTAATGGCGATAATGATATGCTTTCTACAATCAATACAAATGATTTTGAAGTGATAAGATTTGGTATTGATTCCCCGAATCTTTATATGAAGGCAGAAAATATAAAATTCTTGCCAGACGGCAGTGAATTTACTGCAGTTTGTGAAAATGAAAGCGTTAAAGCTTTTGTACCAGCTGTGGGCGTTCATAATGTTTATAATGCACTTTGTGCTATGTGTGTAGGCAAAAAGATGGGCTTCACACTTTCAGAAGCAGCAAATGCACTTAAAAATTTTGCACCTGAGGGAATGCGACAGAATGTGCGTGAAGTTAAGAGTTATACTTTTATTGAAGATTGCTATAATGCAAATCCCGACAGTATGAAGGCTTCACTTATAACGCTTAACACTATAAAGAAAACACGAAGTATAGCAGTTCTTGGTGATATGCTTGAGCTTGGTGATTACAGTGATACCGCTCATTACGAAGTGGGTAAAATAGCAGGTGAAACCAAAACTGATATTGTCCTGACATTCGGTAGTTTGTCACGCCTTATTAAAAAAGGTGCAGAAGAAAATGGTGCGGAAAGTTACTCATTTAACGATAAGAGTGAGTTGACAAGCTTTTTAAAATCAATTTTAAAAGAAAATGATACGGTGCTTTTCAAGGGTAGCCGTTCAATGAAAATGGAAGAAATCTTCCATGAGTTATATAAGGAGTGGGAAGTATGAATTTATATTTAGCGTTAGGTCTTGCAGCGCTTCTTAGCTTTGTAATTGCATTTGCTTTGGGGTATGTGGTTATTCCATTTTTACATAAGTTAAGCTTTGGTCAGACAATTTTAGATATCGGTCCTAAATGGCATAAGGATAAACAAGGTACACCAATTATGGGTGGTATAATGTTTATTGTTTCAACACTTGTTTCATTTGGTGCTGTTGCTTTAATAGACCATTTTCTTGATGGCAAGCTTATTGTTGTTAATGACATAGTTGCTTCTTCAATGAAGGTCAAAATCTTCGGTGGTATTTTAATGGCTTTAGGCTTTGCATTTATTGGATTTTTAGACGATTACATAAAAGCTGTTAAAAAACGTAATATGGGTCTTTCAATTAAACAGAAATCAGTTCTCCAGGTAATTGTAATGCTCGGTTATTTGTTGACTCTTTATATTGATAACCCTACTGGTGCTATGTTTATCCCATTCTTAGGTATGGTTGAAACAAAGTTCTTCTTCTGGGTAATCGGTATTGCTGTGATTTACTGCACAACAAATGCTGTAAACTTTACTGATGGTGTAGATGGTCTTTGTGCATCTGTTACTGCAGCGGCAGCGGCTTGCTTTATAGTTGTTGCTGGGCTTCGTAATTGCTTTGGTGCAAGTCTTTTATCAGCGGCTTTAATGGGTGGTCTTGTAGGCTACGTAATCTGGAACTGGCATCCAGCAAAGGTTATGATGGGTGACTTGGGCTCAATGTTTTTAGGCGGTATGATTGTTGCACTTGCATACGCTGTTGATTGTCCGTTCATAATAGTTTTAGTTGGCATTATTTATGTAGCAGAATTCGGTTCAGATATTATTCAGATTGGCTACTTTAAAATGACACACGGCAAACGATTCTTTAAAATGGCGCCAATTCACCACCACTTTGAGCTTTGTGGCTGGAAAGAAACAAAAATTTGTAAAATTTTTACACTCATAACATTTATTGGTGGCGCTTTAGCAATAGTTCTTTTCTATTTCGGTAACTTAAAATAATTTTTGGCATTAAATATAAAGTAAGGAGGAAAGTAAATGGAAAATAAAAAGAAAAAAGGCTTTTTAGATGAGTTTTTTATAAAAAATAATATGGATTTGCCATTCTTTTTACTTCTCTTACTTGTTTTAGCAATAGGACTTGTAATGTTGCTTTCTTCAAGTTATTTTTACGCGTTTTACAATACGTCAGGGAATGATAGTCTGCATTATTTCAAACGTCAGTTGTTTTTTGCTATTACTGGTCTTTTTATAATGTACGTCGTTTCGAAGCTTGATTATAAATATCTGAGAGTTGTCGGCGTTTTAGGTATGGCTGGTTCACTTTTCCTTCTCGGGATTGTATTAATTATTCCGACAGACGATGGCATTAAAAGATGGATTGATTTAGGATTTTTTCAGTTTCAACCATCTGAAGTTGCTAAATTTGTGCTTATTCTGTTCTTGGCAAATGGTCTTGATAAAGATTATAAAAAGCTTACAAGCAGTAAACTTTCCAAAGAGAGTTTCGCAAAGCAGATTTATGAGATGTCGGGTAATAAAATATTAATTTCACAAGGCACAACAACCTTGTTTTATTATCTGTTTATAGTAGTAGGTGTAGCAGTTCTTGTGTTAGCAGAAAGTCACCTTTCTGGTACAATTCTTATTGCAGGTATCGGTGTAATAATGCTCTGGCTTGGCGAAGGTAAGGCAAAGTGGTTTTCAATAGGGGCAGTTATATTTGTTGTTGCTGTAATAATTGTTGTAAAAGAATATGACAATATTCCACTTCTCAGAGATTATATGGCAGAGCGTATCAAAGCGTGGTTAGACAAGGATTACGAGCCTACTGGTGCGCGTTGGCAGACAAACCAATCGCTTTATGCAATTGGTTCGGGTGGGTTCTTTGGTTCGGGTCTTGGTAATTCTAAAGAAAAATACCTTTATGTTTCAGAACCACAGAATGACTTTATTTTCGCAATCGTTTGTGAAGAATTAGGGTTTGTAGGTGCAGCTGCGATTTTACTTCTCTATGGTGCATTAATTGTACGTGGAATTATTATTGGTATGCACGCTAAAGATCGCTTTGGTTCACTTGTTGCTTTTGGTATGGTGTTCCAGTTAGGTCTTCAGGTAGCACTTAATGTGGCTGTTGTTACAGATACAGTTCCTAATACTGGTATCGGTTTACCGTTCTTTAGCTACGGCGGTTCTTCAATGTGGCTGTGTCTTGCAGAAATGGGTGCAGTTCTTTCGGTTTCACGTCAGGCCAATATGCCAAAAGTATATACGTTCAGAGATATCAAGGTTAAAAGGTGAGTAAAATGAAAGTTATGATAGCGGCAGGTGGCACAGGTGGTCACGTAAACCCTGCATTAGCAGTGGCAGGTGAAATAAAAAAAAGACACCCCGAAGCAGAAATCTGTTTTGTGGGAACTGCTGATAGAATTGAAGCGAAAATTGTGCCACAGGCTGGGTACGATTTAAAAACTATTGAAATCAGTGGTTTCAAGCGTAGCTTTTCACCTGATGCAATAAAAGCAAATATAAAAACTGTAACAAGACTTTTAAAGAGTAGTGGTGCAGTTAAAAAGATAATTAACGAGTTTAATCCAGACGTAGTTGTAGGCTTTGGTGGCTACGTTAGTGGTCCTGTTGTAAGAATGGCAAATAAAATGGGTATTCCTACAGCAATTCACGAGCAGAATGCTTACCCTGGTATTACAAATAAAGCGTTGGCAGAAAAAGTTGACGTTGTTATGCTTACTGCAGAAGAAGCAAAAAAGCATATGACTATAAAAAACAAAATGGTTGTAACCGGACTTCCTGTAAGGGGTGAGCTTTTAGAAGCAGACCCTGAGGTTTCAAGAGCAGAATTAGGCTTTGACAGTAAACCATTAATTCTTTCAATGGGTGGCTCATTGGGTGCAAGAGCAATTAATGAAGCGGTTACAGACGTTGTTTCAAAAATCTGGAGTGATAACACCTGCAACTTCCTTATTGCAACTGGTCAATATGGTCTTTGGGTGCCGGATTTAATGAAGGAAAAAGGCGTTGATTTAGAAAACGCCAAAAATATTGAAATCAGAGAGTATATAAACGATATGGCGCGTTGCCTTTCTGCTTGTGACCTTGTTATTTGTCGTGCGGGTGCATCATCACTTTCTGAATTTCAAGCTTTAGGCAAAGCTTCAATATTAATTCCTTCACCAAATGTTACAGAAAACCATCAATATCATAATGCAATGGCACTTGTAAATAACAATGCTGCTGTTATTATCGAAGAGAAAGATTTAAC
>JAZNCY010000264.1:0-2087 GCA_045587825.1 Acutalibacteraceae bacterium | reverse complement strand
TGTCGGCATCGCCCTATCTTCCCGAGCAGCTTCCCGCTAAGTATTTTCGGCACTGTTGAGCTTAACTACCGTGTTCGGAATGGGAACGGGTGGACCCTCAACGCCATCAACACCGACTACAGAGAACTTTGATATCCTCTGAAACAGTGCTTGTATTATAACACAACAAAAATAAAAGTCAATACTTTTTTATAAAAAAATTCAAAAAAATTTCCCTTAAACTACAAAAATGTGAAAATGATTAAAAAACTTGTGTTTTTTGTTAAAAAGATGTTGATTATTTACAAAAAATATTGCATAATATAACTTAGTGAAATTTCGACTTAAATCTTTTTTGTGTTGGAGAGATAGAAATGGAAAAGAAATATGCTATTGCTTACGATATTGGTACAACAGGTGTCAAAACCTGTATATTTGAATTAGCAGATAATTTAAAATTAGTTGCAGCTGCTTCTGAAGGATATAAGCTTTATGTTTTTTCTGACGGAGGTGCAGAGCAGGACCCTAATGAATGGTGGGAAGCGTTATGTAGCACTACTAAAAAAGTATTGGAAAAAAGTGAAATTAGCACAGAAAGTATTGTCGGCATATCTTTCTGCTCGCAGATGCAGGGTGTAGTGCTTGTAGATAAAGATGCTTTACCTGTAAGAAGAGCTATGAGCTATATGGACCAGAGAGCACGTGAGGAATTAAAAGAGGGTATTGCACACGGTTTTAAAATTGCTGGTGCTAATGTGCCAAAGCTTTTAGTTTCACTAAAAATTACAGGTGCAGTTGCGGCATCTGTAAAAGATCCTGTGTGGAAATATAAATGGGTTGAAAAACACGAGCCTGAAAACTTTAAAAGAGTACATAAATGGTTAGACGTTAAAGAATATTTTATAGCACGTATGACAGGTGAGTTCTGTATGACTCACGACTCTGCTTTTGCTACTGAGCTTTATGATATCAAGAAAAAAGAATTCAGCAAAACAATGTGCAAAATGTTAAAGGTTAATTTTGACCATTTACCAGAGATTAAGGCTTCAAGTGAAAAAATCGGTGCGCTTACCAAAAAGGCTGCCGAAGAATTAGGACTCAAAGAGGGTACTGCAGTTTTCGGTGGTGGCGGTGATGCTTCACTTATTGGTGTTGGTGCAGGTGCGGTATCTTTAGGCGATACTCACGTTTATAGTGGTACTTCTGGTTGGGTTTCAACTGTTGTTCCTAAAAGCATTGTTGATGCTTCTGCTATGATAGCTGCAGTTGTTGGTGCAGAAGAGGGTAAATATAATTACTTTGCAGAGCTTGAAACTGCTGGTAAATGTCTTGAATGGGTAAAAGACCATTTAGCACTTGACGAAATTGATATTTATTTAGAAAAGAAAAATATTACAGATAGCTACGAGAAAAAATATACAAGCCTTTATGACTATATGACAGAAGTTGTAAGTGAAATTCCAGCAGGCTCAAATGGTGTTATTTTCACTCCTTGGCTTCACGGTAATCGTTGTCCGTTTGAAGACCCTAATGCACGTGGTATGTTCTTTAATTTAAGTCTTGAAACAGGAAAAAGAGAGATGATTCGTGCTGTTCTTGAGGGTGTTTGCTATCATCTCAGATGGTTCATTGAAACAGAAGAAAAGAAGGTTAAGACATCAGACAAAATTCGTTTTGTAGGTGGTGGCGCACTTTCAGATTTAACCTGTCAGATTTTAGCAGACTGTACTGGTAAAACGGTTGAAACAGTTCAGGAACCACAAAATGCTGGTGCAATGGGTGCAACAGTTCTTGTTGCAGTTGGTCTTGGTATTTGCAGTTCTGTTGAAGAAGCAAAGAAAATGATTCCTGTAGATAAGACTTTTACACCAGATATGGAAACTAAAAAAATCTATGATAAATACTACGAGGTTTACAAGAATTTGTATGCTTCTAACAAAAAGAATTTTGCACTTTTGAACTCATAATACAAAATTTTACTTTTTAGTCAAAAGTTGTTGAATTTGTATTGAAAATAAAGATTTTTTCTGCTACAATAGAAATATAGTTAATTATATATCAAAGTATATATGGTGTGTGAAAAAATAAGGAGGGCGTAATATGAATAT
>JAZNCY010000263.1:0-14609 GCA_045587825.1 Acutalibacteraceae bacterium | reverse complement strand
CCCTTTTCTGCATTTCATTTACACGCTTAATTGCATCATTCTGCATTTTCATAATATCATTATAAGAATACTCAGCCATATTACATTATCCCTTTTTCTTTTAATAATGGTATCAATGAAAGAAGCTTCATAAATTTCATAGCTTCATCTGCCTTTTTCCTTCGTTCATCTGAAAGCAGTGGCTTTAAAGCACAAATAAAGTCTTCTCGCTCATCGTGTGAATTAAGTTGTGTAAGCAATGGCAGAAGATTTGCAAATTGTGACATATCAGGAAGCCCTAAAGAGCTTAAATCGGGCATTTTAAAATCGCTGTTATTTGATTTCATTTGTGGTTCTTTTCTTTCTTGCTCCTGTGAATTTTCTCCCCCTAAGATTGAATTTGCAACATTTTTTAAATTATTTATATCCTCACTTGAAAGTGATGACAAAATACTGCCTATATCAAGGTCTGCCATTAAAATCACCACCCGTCAGTTTTTTAAACAGCTGCTTTGCCAAATCGCTGTTTAAAAGCTCTTTTGTTTTATTTTCATCAGAGAGCACCTCTTTTAATTTTTCGGTCTGACTTTCTGTTAAATTTTCATTTATAAAATCCTTTAAACTATCATTAGATTTAATTTTATCCATATCATTTTTACCTTTTTCGTTATTGAACATTGAAATCACCCTTATAATTTAATATAATATAGTAGTAATTTTTATGAAAAAGACAGGTGAATTATGAATGAGAATACTTGTGCTTTCAGATTCCCACAAACACATCAGTAATCTTATAGAAGCAATTAATAATGAGCCAACCGCCGAAATCGTATATTTTTTAGGTGACGGCACTTATGAAATGGAGGAAGCTCGAGAGATTTTCACTGATAAAAAGATGTTTATTCTCGTAAGAGGCAACTGTGACTTTATAAATACAGTTCCGCTTTGTGATATAAGAAGTGTTGACACTTGTAAAATCTACGCTTCTCACGGAGCTGTAGAAAATGTTAAGCTTTCTTTTGCCACAATAAAAAATGAAGCTATAAAAAACGGCTGTAATATTGCACTTTTTGGTCATACACACGAGAAATATTACAGTTACGAAAACGGTCTTCATCTTTTTAACCCTGGTAGCATTAAAGAAGGCTCTTATGGTATAATTGATATAATGGACAATGGAATTATGTGTTTCCATAAGAATTTATGGGATATAAAATAAGTATATTTATATTGTTATTTTATTGACATTCTAAATGGTAAATGTTAAAATATTTCAGTATACATTTTTAAAAAATTATTTAAGGAGCGTTTATATGGATTTTCGTCAAAACGGATTTATGTATGCATTAGGCTTTATTGTCGTTGCATTCGTAATCGTTCAATCAGCATTCTTTATAAGAAAAGCATGGAAACGTGCTAAGGAATTAGGCATTGACAGTAGCGTACTTAAAACAACTGTTACTTCAAGTGCTGTGTTTACAGTAGCACCTGCAATAGCAATTCTTGCAACTGTTATTGTTCTTTCAAAGGCTTTAGGTCTTGTTCTTCCTTGGATTAGACTTTCAGTTATTGGTAACTTAGCTTACGAATCAACTGCAGCAAGTGCAGTTTTAGGTAATCTTAATGCCGCAGTTACAGATAAAGGCGAATTTTCAACTGTTGCATGGGTTATGACTATCGGTAGCTGTCTTCCACTCGTACTTATGCCAATTCTCTGCAAGAAACTTCACAGTAAAATCGGTGGTGCTTTAAGCGGTGACAGTAAGGTTGGTAAATTAGGCGACTACATATCTGCCGGTGCTTTTATTGGTATTATTACAGCCTTTGTTGCTACATCTATTAACGGTAAATCAAGTGACGGCAAAACAGACGGTGGTTTCCTTTCAATCGCCGTACTTGTAGTTGCAGTTGTTCTTTATTTAATTCTCGAAACAATCGCAACTAAATTTAAGTTAAGTAAATTTGAACCATTCGTTATGCCTCTTGCAATGTTCGGTGCTATGGGTGCTGCAGTGTTACTCACATCAGTTTTACCAGCAGAACTTGTAACACACAGCTGGTTTAACTGAGAAAGGAGTGCTGTAAAATGAAAAAGACTTATTACGATAAAGTTCATACCTGGGGTAGAATCTGGAGTATTACAGCTCTCTTAGTTCTTTTCTCAGTTCCACTTTCAATTTCTGTTTATTACAACGCATGGCCAGAAATGAACAGTTTATTTTCTGCTCTTTTAAAGGTTTTACCAATCTTCTGGATTTCTGCAGTTGTTGAAGTTATTACTTACACACCAATGCTCGGTGCTGGTGGTACATACTTAAGCTTCGTTACAGGTAACATTACAAACCTTAAACTCCCTTGTGGTGTTAACGCAATGAAATCTGCTAACGTTAAAGCTAACTCAGAAGAGGGCGAAGTTATTTCTACTATTGCTATTGGCGTTTCTGCTATTGTTACAACAGTTATTATTGCAGTTGGCGTTTTAGCATTCGCTCCTTTCCTTGGCAAATTAACCGATCCAGAATCAGTTTTAGCTCCTGCTTTCGACAGAGTTACACCTGCTCTTTTCGGTGCTCTTTTAGCTTCATATCTCCGTAAATTCTGGAGAATTTCAATTCTTCCATTATTAGTAGGTTGCATTGTTCTTGTGTTCGTTCCAACACTTGGCGCTGGTACACTTCTCTTTGTTACAATTATTGTAAGCATCTTAGGTGTATTCGCTCTTTCAAAGTTCAATCTCCTTGAGTCTAAGAAGAAATAATTTTAGGAATTAGACTTAATAGAAAATAGATAATCCTATCATTTAAAGTTAGTTACTACTTAAAATGATAGGATTTATTTGTGTCAAACTATAGTTCCTATTTCCTAATTCCTAATTCCTAATTCCTAATTCCTACTTCCTATTCCCTAATAAAAATGGCTTGTGTGCAAAAATCAGGAAAAAGAAAAGAAAAAGAAAAACCCCACCATTATAAGGTGGGGACTTTTCTTGGAAAGAGAAAATGTTTTGTTTAGCAATCTTTTTGTCTATCCTTTATATACCAAATCAATTTGTTGCAATCTTAATAAAAATGTGAACAAATTGTTAACAATGCTAAAAAATTGTTAAAAACACGCTTTCATCTTCTTATTTTATCATTAAATCAACAATAAGATTACTCAATTCTGCAGGGTCTTTTACAGAAACACCACTTATAAGACAACCTTGTGCATAAAGAAGCTTTGCATAATTTTTAAGAGTATCTTTATCACTCTCATAAAGCTCTTTAAGTTTGTTTGCTAACTCGTGATTAGCGTTAATTTCAAGTGCAATTTCTGCTTTAACCTTTTGTTCATTAGAAGGCATTGCATTTAAAACCTTCTCCATTTCAAGAGAAAGATTACCTTCACTTGTAAGACAAGAAGCGTAGTTTTTAAGATTATTTGTGTAACGAACCTCAGAAACATCACCATTCAAAGCATCTTTAATGAATGAAAGCATTTCTTTATCTGCTTCGTTCTTTTCTTTTAAAGCATTCTTTTCGTCCTCTGTGTTAAGGTCTAACTTCTCATCACAGATGTTCTGGAATTCCTTGCCATCATATTCGTGAAGCATTTTAACTGTGAATTCGTCAACATATTCTGTTAAATAGAGAATTTCAAAGCCTTTATCTTTAACTGCTTCTGTCTGTGGGAGCATTTCAATCTTTTCAATAGTTTCGCCACAAGCGTAGTAAATTTTTTCTTGTCCGTCCTTGAGTCTTCCAACGTATTCTTTAAGAGTAACCAAAGACTTATCTTTTGAAGAGTAGAATAAAATTAAATCTTTGAGATTATCTTTATTCATTCCATAGCTGTTATAAATGCCAAACTTAATCTGCATACCAAAGGTTTTGAAGAATTCTTCATAAGCTTCTCTTTCATTATTAAGCATTTTTTCAAGCTCAGATTTAATTTTCTTTTCAATAGTTTTTGCAATAAGCTTAAGCTGTGCATCGTGCTGAAGCATCTCACGTGAAATATTTAAAGATAAATCCTCTGAATCCACAAGACCTTTAACGAAGCTGAAATAATCAGGGAGTAAGTCCTTACATTTTTCCATAATTAAAACGCCTTTTGAATAAAGCTGTAAGCCCTTTTCAAAATCTTTTGAATAGTAATCAAATGGTGCTCTTTTTGGAATAAACATAAGTGCACTATAAGTTGCATTACCCTCTGTTTTAGAGTGAATAACTTTAGCTGGCGCTTCAAAATCATAGAACTTTTCACTGTAAAAATTATTATAATCTTCGTCGGTTACTTCGTTTTTATTCCTCTTCCAGATTGGCACACGGCTGTTGAGAGTTTTATCTGTAATTACTGTTTCGTATTCGTTTTCAGTACCCTCTTTTAATTCTTTACTTTCAACATACATTTTAATTGGATGACGAATGTAATCTGAATATTTTTTAACGAGTGCTTCAATTTTGTATGTTTCAAGATACTGACTGTAATTATCGTCTTCTGTATCACTTTTAAGCTTTAATGTAATTACTGTACCAAATGAATCTTTTTCGCATTCTTCAATTGTGTAGCCATCTGCACCAGTTGACACCCAACGATACGCTTTATCACTACCAAAAGCCTTACTTTCAACTGTAACAGAGTCACTTACCATAAATGCAGAATAAAAGCCAACGCCAAACTGACCAATAATATCAACGTCTTCACTTTGCTCATTTTCTGTTTTGAATGCCAATGAACCACTTTTTGCAATAGTACCCAAGTTATTTTCTAATTCGTCCTCTGTCATACCACAGCCGTTATCAGCGATAGTAAGAGTACGGTCATTTTTATTTACTGATAAACGAATGCAGAAATCATCTTTATTAAGACCAACAGATGAATCTGTAAGTGACTTAAAATACAATTTATCAAGTGCATCACTGGCATTTGAAATAATTTCACGGATAAATACTTCTTTATGGGTATAGATTGAGTTAATCATCATATCCATAAGTTTTTTACTTTCTGCTTTAAATTGCTTTTTTCTCATTTTTAATACTTCCTTTATTGTTAATAATTTATATTTAAGTTTTTGTTTTTTCTCTTAATGCCTGTTCACGTCGTTCTTGCTCTTTTTTCTCAAGAGTTTCATTATATTTTCTTTTTCTTTCATTACAAATTACTTGCATTTCTCTTGCAACTTGCAAAGCGTTTGCTACTCCATTAACCTGAAACGTTTCTTTATGTGTATGAACTTTTATCGTTCCTTGTACGCCCTCTGTCATCGGCGTTGCAGTTATTTCAATATAATCATCGGGGTCGTAAAAGAATCTATTCGCATTTTTCTTTTTTATATATTGTGGCGTTTCAAACGGCGTAACGTGAATTGCCATTATTTCATTATAAAGAACATACCACGTTTTATTGTGTGGCATATTGAGATAAAACCCTTTGTTATCACATTCAATTAAAACTCTTGGTTGTACAACACGTCTATTAAATCCCAAAAACATTGCACAAGCTAAAAGAAATGAAACGAATGTATAGTCAAATGGCGTTACATAATGGTATCTTGGAAGCCGTACTCTAAAACAGTATTTCTGATAAATAGGATACAATATTTCTAACGCTTCCGTATCATTAGTAAGAACGGCTGTATAATAATCAAAAGTTAGTTTTCCAAAATACATCGTTATTGCAAAACAAACAACAAATATTATAGGATTAATAATCAAATCTACATTTGAACGTTTGCCTAAAACCAACATATAAATCTCGCCCCTTTTTTACTTAAAAATAATACCACAAACCACCATAAAATACAAGATTTTGCTTTATTTTTACACCATTTTATGCTATAATGTATGGGTATATTATTTGTTAGAAAAGGATGTATTATTTTGGATATTGCAAAACAACTCTCCCTTGAATTTTCAATGAGCGAAATGCATATTAACAACGTAATTAACTTAATTGATGATGGCAACACAATTCCGTTTATTGCACGTTACAGAAAAGAAATGCACGGCTCTTGTGACGACCAGAAATTAAGAGACATTTTTGACAGACTCACTTATATCAGAAACCTTGAAAAGAGAAAAGAAGAGGTTACAAACTCTATTGAAGAACAAGGTAAAATGACAGAAGAATTAGCTGAGGCTATTTCAAAAGCGATTACTTTAGCAGAGGTTGAAGATATTTATAGACCTTACAAGCAGAAGCGTAAAACAAGAGCTTCTGTTGCTAAAGAAAAGGGCTTGGAGCCACTTGCTGAATTACTCTTCGGCTTTACTTTAAAAGGCGTAGATTTAAATGAGATTGCAAAAGAATACGTAGATAGTGAAAAAGGCGTTGAAACTGTAGAAGATGCTTTACAGGGCGCTTCTGACATTATTGCCGAAATTATTTCTGACTCTGCTGAAGCAAGAAAACTTTTAAAAGAGCTTATTGATAAAACTGGTATTATCCGTTCAGTTGCTAAGAAAGAAGAAGACAGCGTTTACTCAATGTACTACGATTATTCTGAAGCTGTAAAGAAAATTCCGAGCCACAGAATTCTTGCAATCAATCGTGGTGAAAACGAAGAGTTTTTAAAGGTTACTGTTGAAGTTAATGAAGATGAAGCAATTAAAATTTTAAATAATCTCTTCATTACAGAGGGCAGTTCTTCAACAGATTTCTGTAAAGAAAGCGTAAAAGATAGTTTCTCACGTCTTATTTTCCCATCACTTGAAAGAGAAACAAGAAGTAATTTAACAGAAAAAGCTGATGAACAGGCAATTAAGATGTTTGGTAGCAACTTAAAGCCTTTACTTATGCAACCACCAATTAAAAATAAAACTGTTCTTGCAGTCGACCCTGCTTACAGAACTGGTTGTAAATTAGCTATTGTTGATGGCAACAGTAAGGTTCTTTTCACAGGTGTTATTTACCCTACACCACCACAGTCTAAAATTGCAGAATCTGAAAAAACCGTTTTACAGCTTATTGATAAATATGAGATTGACTGCATTTCTGTTGGTAATGGTACTGCAAGTAAAGAAGCAGAGATTTTTGTTGCAGATACTATTAAAAAGGCTTCTCGCCCAGTTACTTATATGGTAGTAAACGAAGCTGGTGCTTCTGTTTATTCTGCTTCAAAATTGGGTGCAGAGGAATTCCCTGATTTTGACGTTTCTGTTCGTTCTGCAGTTTCTATTGCAAGACGACTTCAGGACCCACTCTCAGAGCTTGTTAAAATTGAGCCAAAGAGTATTGGTGTTGGTCAATATCAGCACGATGTTCCACCAGCAAGACTTAACGAATCACTCACAGGCGTTGTTGAAGATTGCGTAAACTCTGTTGGTGTTGACTTAAATACTGCATCTGTTTCACTTTTAAAATATATTGCTGGTGTTTCTTCTGCAACTGCTAAAAATATTGTTGCTTTCCGTGAAGAAAATAGTGGATTTAAAAGCAGAAGTGATTTAAAGAAGGTTAAAGGCTTAGGACCTAAGGCATTCTTACAATGTGCAGGCTTCTTAAGAATCCCTAATGGAAAAACCCCTCTTGATAACACCGGTGTTCACCCTGAATCTTATGACGTTGCTAAAAAACTTCTTTCACTTTTTGAATACTCAGAAAAAGAAGCAACCAAAACTGGTGCTGATGGCTTAAAAGCAAAAGCTGAAGCGTATGGTATTGAAAAGGTAGCAACTGAATGTGGCACAGGCGTACCTACACTTATTGATATTATCGGTGAACTTGAAAAGCCTGGCAGAGATATCCGTGATGAGTTACCAAAGCCAATGCTCAGAACTGACGTTATGGATATGAATGACCTCAAAGAAGGTATGATTTTAACTGGTACAGTACGTAACGTTATTGACTTCGGTGTATTTGTTGATATAGCAGTGCATCAGGATGGACTTGTTCATATTTCTCAGATTTGCGACCGCTACATTAAACACCCGTCAGAAGTATTAAAGGTTGGCGATATTGTTAAAGTTAAAGTTATGTCAGTTGACGTAGCTAAAAAGAGAATTTCACTCACTATGAAAGAAGTTGAACAATAATACATCAAAAAAGTAGTGACAAATGCTTATTTGTATGTTATACTCAACTTTGTATTTAATTATAAATTAGCGAGGTATTAAAATGCTTGAACTCGATAACGCTTTAAGCCTTGTTGTAAAAGGTTTAGAAAGCACAACTAAAGAATTTGGTTTTAAGGTTATTTACCCTGATGGTGTAAGAGCTCCAGAAGCACCAATTTTCAAAGATAAAGACTCATCTTACATCGCTTACGAAGGCGAAAAAGGCAGAATGAGAATTGTTTTCAAGAAAAATCAACTTGCTTTACATTGTGCTACAGCTGACGAAGACGATACACCAGATGACGATATGAAGCGTGTTTCTCTTTCTCTTTTAGAGTTAGATGAATATGACGAAAAAGACCTTTCATATATCTTTGATGAATTTTCAGAATCAATTACAAAGACATATTCAACAAAGCGTGAATTACGTGGCGATGTAAAAATGCCAACACCTGTTTCAAGGTCAAAGGCAAAGAATGGCACACAGTATTATGATGCTGTTACTTTGGGCAGTAAAATCGGTGGTATTTACCCTGAATTAAAAGAAGAATATAAAGCTAACGTTTCTGAATATGGTGAATTTTTACCAGAAGAATTTTTCGTAACTCACGGTAATAAATTTATTGAAAACACAATCCGTGAAAACGATAAACAAAAAATGCGCAAGCTCTTTAATCTTCTTAATGAAATTTATGATGATGGTTCAAACGATACACAAAGTCTTATTGGCGTTACTATTTTAGGTACTATTTTAAGCGAAAACCCAGACCTTATACCTAACGCTGAAGGTTATTTTGGTGACGTTATGAAAGAGCCTGTTACTGAAATCATTAAATATCTTTCTTCTCCACGAAGTAAAGGTGCTAAAATGAGACTTCAGAACCCACCTATTTATAAACCAAAAGCAAAAAAGAAAAAAGGCTTCTTACAAGAAATGATGGGAATGTAAAAATTATTGGCGATGTGTAAAACACATCGCCATTTTTATTTACTACACCACCAGTTACAACCAAATCTCCACTTCCTAATTCCAATTCCTATTTCCTAATTCCTAAATAAAGGTACGCCGAGTGGGTGAAAAAACAACTAAACCCAATCGCCTTTATTGTCGAATTAATTTAAATGCAGAAGGCTTTTTCTTCACCCCGACTGCGTACAAAGGTACGCCGAGAGGGTGAAAAAATGACTTATGCGCAAAAGGAAGCGATTAGATATTATTTAATAATTCTGGTAAACCTTTAATTACACTCGGAAGTGCCTTAACAATAAGTTTAACAATACCCCAGGTTAATGGCTCTTTATCGTTGAGAATATCAAGAAGTCTGCCAGCCATTGTTGGACTGAACACGCCCATTGACATTGAGATAAAGTTCTTAACTGGTGTCTGCACTGCAATAGCATAAGCCATATTGTCAGTACCAAGAATTTTAGCAATAAGACCAACAATCTTTTTACCGTTTTTACCTTGACAAGAATCTTCAAGTGTATTTGCTATTGTAAGGTTAGGGTAACAAACAACATCCTTCTGAGGAATTGGGAAGCCTAAAAGCTTCTCGAATTGTTCGTCTGTAATATTCTTAACATCAGCAGTAGCGTATGCTGGGAACACAGCTTTCATATCAGGTACTTCTGCCGCAATAGTAGAAGTTACGTTGATTTCAGTTGTAAGTCGGATATCTCTTGAAGATGCACCAACAAGAATATTATATTTACCGCTTTCAACGTGCCAATCGTGAATCTCTACGTTATAGAATGCGAATGCCCTCTTTGAAAGTTCAATTTCTACTTCTTTTTCTTCGCCAGCTTTTAAGAATACCTTTTTAAAGCCTCTTAATTCTTTTTCTGCTCTGAAAATTTTGCTATCTTCTTTAGAAACATAAACCTGAGCAATTTCTGCACCATCAACACTACCTGTATTCTTAACCTTGAATTTAAGTGTTACTGTGTCAGTGTCTTTAATATCGCTTGCAGTGAGTGAAACATCACTGTACTCAAATGTTGTGTAAGAAAGACCGAAACCGAATGGGTAACGCACTTGCTTTTTCGCTGTATCGTAATAACGATAACCAATGTAAATACCCTCTCTGTATTCAACAGTTGTTGTGTTACCAGGGAAGTAATCGTAGCAAGGTGTATCCTCTAATTTATAAGGATATGTTTCAGCTAATTTACCAGATGGGTTAACGTCACCAAAGAGAAGGTCCACAACTGCACTGCCACCTGCTTCACCGCCCAAAAAGCTGTGAAGAATTGCTTTAGCGTTATCTTCCCAAGGCATTTCTATAACTGCACCACCAGCTAAAACTAAAACAACATTACTGTTAACATTCTTAACTGCTTCAATAAGTGCTACATGCTCTGGTGGAATTCTTAAATGACTTCTGTCAAAGCCCTCTGATTCAAATACATCTGTAAGACCAACGAAAACCAATGCAATATCTGCATTTTTAGCAGCGTTAACTGCTTCGTTGATATATGCATCCTGAGTTTTATTCTTTGCTTCTTTCTTTGTAAGAGCGTAGCCATCTGCATAAGTAACATTAATGCCACGACTGAACATTGTGTCAAATGCATTATCAAGCTTAATAGGGTTAACAAGTGAGCTACCTGCGCCCTGATGACGAGGCTTTTTAGCCATCTGACCGATAACTGCATATTTCTTATCTTTATTAAGTGGAAGAATGTTTTCTTCGTTCTTTAAGAGTACCATTGAATCCTGTGCAACTTTTCTTGCAAATTCGTGGTGCTCTGCTTCGTTATATGTATGCTCGCCTAAAACTTCTTTTGCTTTAAAGATAACATCTAAAACACCATCAACCATTTCATTGAGCTGTTCTTCAGAAATTCTGCCGTCACGAACTGCATCAGCAATTTGTTTGTTACCTTCACCATTTGAAGTTGGCATTTCAAGGTTCTGACCTGCAAGAAGACCAGGAACACGTTCGTTTTCTGCACCCCAGTCAGTAACAATCATACCCTCGAAGCCCCATTCGTCTCTTAAAACGTCTGTAAGGAGCCATTTATTTTCTGCACCATAAATACCATTAAGACGGTTATACATACACATAATAGTCCAAGGCTGTGCTTCTTTAACTGCAATTTCAAATGCTGTTAAATAAATTTCTCTTAATGTTCTTTCATCAACAACAGCACTTACTGTCATTCTGCGAGTTTCCTGATTGTTAACTGCATAGTGTTTTAAAGAAGTACCAACGCCCTTACTCTGAACACCATTACAGAATGCTGCAGAAAGCTTACCAGCAAGAAGTGGGTCTTCTGAGAAATACTCAAAGTTTCTGCCACAAAGTGGTGAACGCTTCATATTAGTACCAGGGCCTAAAAGAACTGAAACCTTTTCTTTTAAAGACTCCTCACCTAAACGAACACCCATCTCGTAAAGTAATTCTGGGTTCCATGAGCAAGCAGTTGTTGCCGCTGTTGGATAACAAATTGCAGGAACACCACCTAAGAAGTTATCACTCTTCTTTTGCTGTTCTTTTAATTCCTTTTTCTTTTCTTTATCTTTAGTACCTACACTGTTTCTGATTCCGTGAGGGCCGTCACTCCAGAGAATTGTAGGAATTCCATATTTCTCAATAGAATCTGTGTGCCAATAGTCTTTACCTGAACAAAAACGAACTTTTTCTTCAAGTGTCATCTGATTGATAATATCAGCGTGTTTCATTGTGTACCTCCAAAAATCTATTTATATATTTTTAAATTTACTTCTTTTAATTTACCACTTCATACATCGCCGCAGCGTCATCTTTTTTTGCATACTCGTTAATAGAAACAACCTTATATTTTGTAAGATTTTCACCCATCTGAATTTCTATAAGGTCGCCCTCTTTAACTTCGTAAGATGCACGGGCAATTTTACCATTTACTGTAACGTGCTTTGCATCACAAACCTCATTCGCCACAGTTCTTCTTTTAATAATTCTTGAAACCTTCAAATATTTATCTAATCTCATAATTTCTCCTTAAACTATTCACTATTCATTATTCACTCTTCACTTGAGCATAGCGAATTATCTTGTTCCTGTCCAGAACAAGTGGTCTTTAACAAGAATTGCTCTGCAAGGCGCAGCCTCAACGTCACTTATTTTAATTGGTTGTGCCATTAAGAAATATTTGCCTGGCTCTACCTTACTTAAATCAAGACCCTCTAAAACAGCAATATTTTCACTGAGTAATGCACGATGAACAATTTCATTTGAACTACCGTAACCTATTGATTGTGAATCAGTACCAAGCAATTTTACATTTGTATCAGCAAAGCAATATGCACTACTTTCCATTAGATATGAATTGCCGTTACCTTTTATTAAAACTCTTTCAGCGTTAAAAGGAAAATTATCTTCTGCAAAAGCGCCTGTAACAGGGCCTGGCGGTGCTTCTACAACAACACACTCGCCAACAAATGTTGCAAGTGGAATTTCGTCAATTGACGCTCCACCATTAATAAAATGAAGTGGTGCATCAACGTGAGTAGCTGTATGAAGGCAAGTGTAAAATGCATTAAGATTACACTTTTCACCCTTTTTCATAGATTTAATTTCATCTAAATATCCTTCGGGGTCCCCTGGGTAAACAGGTGTTTTAAGAATATCTCTTGAAATATCTATAATTTCCATTTTTGCACCACCATAAAATTATAATTTAATATCGCCAAAATTCATTCCAGAAAATGAAGCATCTGCTATGCCATTCATACTGTCTTTAACTACAGCCTGAAAGAATTCTTCTGAGAAATTATCAAGAGTAATTTCTGTTTCAGTACCATCGCTCATATTTTTGAGCTTCGCTTTATTTTCTGTTAACTCATTATCACCTAAAACAACAGTATATTCTGCACCGATTTTGTTTGAATATTTCATCTGTGCTTTAATTGACCTACCAACTGTATCAATAGAAACGCTATAACCCTCGCTTCTTAAATCAGAAGAAATTTCTACTGCTTTTAAAACTGCATTTTCACCCGCAGTTACAATTGAAAGATTATATTTTGGTGCTTCTGGGAATGGGATTTCTGCACTTTCCATAGTGAGAACAAGTCTTTCGAGACCTAAACCAAAGCCACAAGCAGGAAGTGGATTGCCACCTAATTCTTCAATAAGGCCATCGTATCGGCCACCACCACAAACAACAAGACCCTCTGTCTTTTCATATTTTGAAATAAATTCAAAAACAGTTCTTGTGTAGTAGTCAAGTCCACGAACGATTTGTGGGTTTACTGTGTATTCAATACCCATTGTATCAAGGTATTTCTGAAGTGATGTAAAATGCTCACGGCAATCATCACAAATAAAATCTAAAACTACTGGTGCATCTTCTGCAATCTTTGAGCAAACAGGACTTTTACAGTCGAGTATTCTCATCGGGTTTCTGTCAAGTCTTAAAAGGCAAGTTTCACAGAGGTCACCTTTTTTATTTTCAAAATATGTCTTTAATGCTTCAGTATATTTCTTTCTGCATTCTGGGCAACCTATTGAGTTAATTTCAAGTGCTACATTTTCTAAACCTAAGTAGTTAAGATATGTGTGTGCAAGTGAAATAACCTCCGCATCCTGAACTGCAGTGCCAGCACCAAAAGCTTCAACACCAAACTGGTGGAATTCTCTGAGTCTGCCAGCCTGTGGTTTTTCATAACGATAGCAAGATGTTAAATAACAAATCTTCTGTGGTAATGGTTCATTAAAAAGACCGTGCTCTAAAAATGCTCTTACAGCACCAGCTGTGCCTTCTGGTCTTAATGTTATTGAACGGTCACCTTTATCGTTAAAAGTATACATTTCTTTCTGAACAACGTCAGTTGTTTCACCAACAGAACGGTCAAAAAGCTCTGTGTATTCAAAAACAGGTGTACGCATCTCTAAAAAGCCGAAGCTTTTTGCTGTATCGAGAGCCGCTTGCTCTACATATTGATATTTATGTGATTCGTTAGGTAAAACGTCGTTTGTACCTTTAATCGCTTTTACGCTGAATGCCATTATTTTATTTCCTACCTTAAATTTATTTAATATATCAACAGAAAAATCGGGAGCAGAAAAATGCACCCGATTTCGATTAATTCTTAATTATCTTGCTTTCGGATTAACAATATCACGCCAGTCAAGGTCGCCACGTTCAAGACTGTGAATAAGAGCTTCTGCAGTTGCAATATTTGTTGCAACTGGAATGTTATGTACATCACAAAGTCTTAAAATATTATTTTCATTTGGCTCACCTGGGTTTGGTGAAATAGGGTCTCTGAATAAAAGAAGAACGTCTATTTCATCACAAGCAATTCTTGAACCAATTTGTTGGTCGCCGCCTTGTGAACCGCTTAAATATTTTTCAATCTGTAAGCCAGTAGCTTCAGAAACCACTTTACCAGTAGTGCCAGTGGCACAAAGTGAATGTTTGCTTAAAACTCCGCAGTAAGCAATGCAAAATTGTGTCATAAGTTCTTTTTTGGAGTCATGTGCCATTAAAGCAATATTCATAAATTATGCCCTCCTTATTTTTTCACACCATTACTATCTAAAGTTATATTTCTATTGTAGCAGAAAAACTTCTAATTTTCAATATAAATTCAACAACTTTTGACTA
>JAZNCY010000262.1:0-4686 GCA_045587825.1 Acutalibacteraceae bacterium | reverse complement strand
AGCTTCTGTAAGTGCTTTCTTACACTCCATCATACCAACGCCTGTTTTTTCTCTTAATTCTTTAACGTCTTGAGCTGTAAATGCCATTTTAGTTTCCTCCTTATTTTAAAACAAGGCGAAGTAGAAACTCCGCCTTATTATGTGTTTAAATTATTCAGCGTCTTCTGCTACTTCTTCAGCTACAGCTTCTTCTGCTGCTTCTGATGAAGGAATTGTCTGTAAACCTTGACGACCAGCGATGATAGCGTCTGCCATAGCACCAGCAATAAGTTTTACTGCACGGATAGCATCATCGTTACCAGGGATAACGTAGTCGATTTCGTCTGGGTCACAGTTTGTGTCAACGATAGCAACAATCGGAATACCGAGTTTCTTTGCTTCGAGAACTGCAATTCTTTCTTTTCTTGGGTCAACAATGAACATTGCTGCTGGCATTTTCTTCATTTCTGTAATGCCACCCATGAATTTTTCAAGTTTTTCTCTTTCGAGGTTGAGCTTAATAACTTCTTTCTTAGGAAGAAGGTCGAATGTGCCGTCTTCAGCCATAGCCTTTAACTGAGCAAGTCTCTTAATTCTTCTCTGGATTGTGTTGAAGTTTGTAAGCATACCACCAAGCCAACGAGCGTTAACGAATGACATACCGCAACGTTCTGCTTCTTCTTTAACAGAATCCTGTGCTTGTTTCTTTGTACCTACAAAGAGAACTTCGCCACCGTCTTGAGCGATTTGGTTGATGAATGTGTAAGCTTCTTCGAGCTTCTTAACAGTCTTCTGAAGGTCGATGATGTAAATACCATTTCTTTCTGTGAAGATGTATTGAGCCATTTTTGGGTTCCATCTTCTTGTTTGGTGACCGAAATGAACACCTGCTTCGAGAAGTTGTTTCATTGATACTACTGACATATTATTGTCCTCCTTTTTGTTAAACCGCCGCAAGGTATCAACTTCAGAACACCACATCTTCTGATGCACACGGCATTCCAAATCTCCCCTGCGTGAGTTTTTGCTATGAAAGTATATCACTACTTTATAGAAAAATCAATACTTTTTTACATTTTTTTTGAATTTTTTTAATAAAAAGTGAATTTATATTTTTTGCATTTAAGACTTTTTGCAATTTTCTCCATTCTCAGCTCTTTTGCATAAGAATTAATGAACATTGAGCCATTACTTTTCATTGTAACAACAGAAAGCTCTTTTACACCTTCTGGTAACTCTCTTAAAGGTAGCTTAATCAAGTTCTTATTCTTATCATCTAAGCGACAAAGAGCATAATCGCCTTCAAAACGCTCTATAAAAATATCCATAATTACTCCTCATCCTGATAAGAACTTACTGCGCCACCAAAATAATTGTAATTACTACTGAGATTTTCTTCAGTACCTTGTGTTTCAGGTTCGTCTATCTGGAACACTGGTGCAGTAATTTTTGGTTGAGTTACTTCTTCAATAGTAAGCTGTTTTGGTGTGGTACTCACTGAACGAGCCTGCATTTCATACCATTGCTCTTTAGTAATAAGAACTTTTCTTGGTTTACTGCCTTCGTAAGGACCAACAATACCCTTTTCTGAAAGCTCATCTATAATTCTTGCGGCACGTGCATAACCTAATTTTAATTTTCTTTGAAGAAGTGTTGTTGAAGCCATACCCTGCTCTAATACAACTTCAATTGCCTTTGGAATCATTTCGTCGCCGTCTTCTCCCTGACCAGTAGAGTCAATAGAAATATCGGCACTCTTTTTCTTATCATCTTTAGCTGCATTACGTTCAATTTCTTCAATAACAGAATCGTCATATTTTACTTCGCCTTGTGAAGTAACGTGACTGATAACACGTTCAATTTCTTCATCTGAAAGATAAGAACCCTGAACTCTGACAGGCTTTGAAAGACCAACAGGACAATAAAGCATATCGCCATTACCAAGAAGCTTTTCAGCACCTTGTGTATCTATGATAGTTCTTGAGTCAATCTGAGATTTAACTGCAAAAGCAATACGGCTTGGGATATTCGCTTTAATAAGACCAGTAATAACGTCAACAGATGGTCTTTGTGTTGCAACAATCAAGTGCATACCAGCAGCACGAGCCTTCTGAGCAAGACGACAGATTGAATCTTCAACTTCATTTGAAGCTGCCATCATCAAGTCAGATAACTCATCTATTATAATAACAATCTGTGGCATTTTAGGAAGATTTTCAGAAACTGCATAAGCATTATAACCAGCAAGATTTCTTACGCCTTTTTCTGCAAATAATGCATAACGCTTATCCATTTCAGCTACTGCCCAGGAAAGTGCGCCAGCCGCTTTTCTTGGATTTGAAACCACAGGAACTAAAAGATGTGGAATTGAACGATAAACTGTGAATTCAACTTTTTTAGGGTCAATCATAATAAGCTTGACTTCATCTGGCGTAGCGTTGTAAAGAAGACTCACAATCATTGCATTAAGGCAGACTGATTTACCAGAACCGGTAGTACCTGCAACAAGTAAGTGTGGCATTTTTGCAAGGTCTGCACAGGTGGCAGTACCCTGAATATCTCTACCTAAAGCAACTGTAAGCTTTGATTTTGAATTTTTATATTCTGGACTATCAATAATTTCTCTTAAAGAAACCATTGTTTTTTCAGAGTTTGGTACTTCAATACCAATTGCATTTTTATTTGGAATAGGTGCTTCAATACGAACACCAGAAGCCGCAAGATTCATTGCGATATCATCAGCAAGTGCAGTAATTTTACTAATTTTAACACCAGGGTTTGGTTGAAGTTCAAAACGAGTAACAGACGGGCTTTTGCAGATATCAACAATTTTTGTACCAACACCAAATGAATTAAGTGTTTCAACAATTTTTTGTGCCTTTTCCTGCATATCCTTTGTGTCATCATATCCACCTTTATTTTTAGGTAAATCAAGACAATCTATCGGAGGTAATTCGTATTTAATTTCTGTTTCTTTTATCTCTGGAACAACAAATTCTTCGTCATCGTCGTCCTCTTCATCTATCTCTTCCACTACAGATTTAACTTCTTCTATAGGTTCAACTTTACCAAAATCAAAAGTTCTTTCTTCTTTTTCTTCTGGAGTCTTAGATGTTAAATCATTAACTGCGTTTGAAAGAATTTCATCAGCTTTAACTGCACCGATTTCTGTTGGTGCAACATCATCGTTATTGTAATCATCAAAATCATCCAACAACTCAATCTTTTTATTATTAACGTCAGGAAAATCATTCATATTAATTGAAGAATTATTTAATTCCGCAACAGTTTTGTATGGAGCTGATTCAAAAATAGTATCTAAGCCATCCGGTTCACTTGGTGTTTCATCCAAAGGAAAATCAATAATAACCTTCTTTTGTTTTGTGTTTTCAGTTCGTGCTGCTCTACGTCTTTCGGCAGTTTTTGCTTTAATTTCCTGAACATCCTGTGAAACTGTTTCATAAGTTTCTTTCATTCCGTCAAGTTTTTCTTCAGCGTAATCTGTAACAACTTCAACTGGAGTCTTTAAAGTACGAAGTAACTTAAGAAGTGACGTGCCTGTAAAGAGCATTGTTAATGAAAATAATAAAAGAAACGTAATAATACCAGCCGCTAATTTATTACCTTCTGTTATGAGTAATGGTAAGCCACCGAAAACAGCACCTAAAACACCCGCACCATAGCGCATTCCATCACCGTTATATGATTTGAAAACATTGTAATTTGCTATAATTTGTTCACCATATTTGAGTGGTTCTTTTGTCGAAACGATATGTATAAACGCCATAACAAGAACAAAAAGAATAACGCCTTCTACAACTCTGTATTTATATTTTCTTGTATCTCTGCCTATTGCGGCAATTACACTCACAAAAATAATAAAAAACGGAATTATAAAAGCACTCCAACCAAAAACACCAAAGAAGAAGTTTCTTAAATGCCCCCAGATGCCACCTGCCTCAATAAATGTAACAGCCGCCATAAATATAGCGAAAACAAAAGTACCAAAAACTATACCCTGTTTTTTAGTTGAATCTGCTATAGTGGTTGTTTTTTTAGTGTTCTTTTTTGAATTTGTTTTTGATTTAGTAGAATTAGTAGTTTTCTTTGCTGGCTTTTTTTGTGTTGCCATTTTTTACACCCCTTGCTCCATCAATGTTTCAATAATGCCTACAATAGTAACAATAACACCTAATGAAACACAATATATTCCAAGATATTTAAACTTGTTTTTTCTTATAAGAAACTTTAATAAACTGATTGAGAAAATACCAACAACTGCCGAAGTTAAAACACCAACAATCATAGGAAAAACCGGTATATATGTCGGCGATTTTATTGCATCAATAAACTCAATTAATCCCGCAGCTAAAATAGTTGGTACACTGAGAATAAATGAATACATTACAGCGTTTCTTCTGCTTGCACCACATATAAGACCTGTAGAAATTGTCATTCCGGAACGTGAAATACCAGGGAAACAAGCAGCAAGCATCTGAGCAAAACCAATTAATATTGCAGGAATAATGCCAATATTTCTCTTACGCTTATGGTAGTTGTCTGCCAGAGCACCTAAAATTAAAACGCCACCAGTAAAAATAAAGCATATACCTTCAGCTAAAATACTGTCATCAGTTGAAAAAACAGTTAATTTCTCCATAAGAATCATACCATTACCTGCTGGCAGAAGCAGAATTAATAATGGTA
>JAZNCY010000261.1:0-14501 GCA_045587825.1 Acutalibacteraceae bacterium | reverse complement strand
TAACCATATCTTTTGTAGCAACCTTATAATCTGCATCAATGTCAAAGCCATAATCAAAGCATCTTCTGTAATCACCACAGTTTTTGCCGTAGGTGAGCATAATATTAAGCTCTGGGAATGCTTCATGTGCTTTTATAAGATTATCAAATTCAAAAGATTGAAGTGAGCACTTTGATAAATCATATTTTTCTTTAGCTAAATTGAAAAGGTCGTTAATCTGTTCGTCAGTCCATTCACCCTTAAGCTCAATAAAGCAAATCATATTGCCCTGCTTACAGATGTCAATATATCTCTCGAATGTGCAAAGGTAACAAACCTCATCAGATTTATCATTGAATATAGGCTTCTGTGTTAATTCAACATAGGTAGACTCTGCAACAAGTAACTCTGTGCCATCAGTAAATTTAACCTCGTCATTGTGGTTAACAACGAAAACGCCGTCTTTTGTAATTCTTACGTCTGTTTCAATACCGCCAGAACCATTTTCTATTGCACTTATAAACGCTGCTTCGGTATTACCTGGCTGCTTTGCGCTATGACCGCGGTGTGCAATCATACAAATGTCCTTATGTTTTTTCTCATTAACTTTGTGAATACCAAAAAGTGCTGCTGCACCAGCGCCAGCTGCTACTAATAATGCTTTGCTTTTCATTACAAGTCACTCCTTAAAATTTCCAGTATTTAATATAGTATAATAATAACACTCTCAAATTCTATTGTCAATAATGTCAATTTATGATAAAATTATAAAAATTTCAATTTGGAGTGTTTTTATGAAATTACTTATTGCATCAGATATTCACGGCTCTTTAAAATACTGCAACAAGTTAGTAGAGCAATACAAAAAAGAGGATTGCGACAAGCTCTTTCTTTTAGGTGATATTCTTTACCATGGTCCACGTAACGACTTGCCAGAAGAATATAACCCAAAGGGTGTTATAGCTTTGCTTAATTCTATGAGTAACGAAATTTTAACTGTTCGTGGTAACTGTGAAGCAGAGGTTGACGATATGGTTTTAGATTTTAACGTATTAGCAGAATATGCTATTCTTTATATTGAAAACAGACTTGTTTTTCTCACTCACGGTCATAAATTTAATCCTCAGAATATGCCAAAATTAAAAAAAGGTGATATTCTTTTCAATGGTCATACTCACGTAAGCAAAATTGAAGAAATCGGAGACATTTTATATGTTAACCCAGGTTCTGTTTCAATACCTAAAGAGAATACCGAGAGGGGTTATGTGATTTTAACAGAAACGGAAATAATTCACAGAGATTTAGAGGGGAATATTCTTGAAAAATATTCTTTACAAGAAAAATAATACGACAAGTGTCGAGTTATGCGACATATTATAGGTGTTTTGTATAATTTTTAACATTTTTTGTTCTTTTGTAGAAGATTGCCAAAACCAATTGACTAAAAAGAAAAAATATGGTTAAATTGTAGCGTGTATAATTATGCAATTATACCATTGTATTTAGAGGAGGCAATCTTTATGAAGAAAAAACGCCAGGAAAGACAAAGAAGCATCGGCTACGTAATAGCTCGTATGGGCTTTCTTATGGTTTTGGTCGGTATGGTCTGGATTTCTATTATTGCAATAGCTTCAAACTTTATCGCTACAAAAAATCTTGTTTCTGAGGAGCTTCTGACTGTTGCAACAACTGCATCAAGAAGCGTTCAGTGGGAATTACAATCTTATGTAAATTTGGCTGAAGCAATCGCAACAGATTCATATCTTTTATCTGATGAACATTCAGCAGAAGAGAAGCAAACTCATATTGCAGAAAAAGCTGCTTCACACGGTTTAATTGGTGGCGATATGCTTGACACAAGTGGTATTGGTTTAGATGGAACAGACTATAGCTCGTCAGAGTCTTTCCAGAAAGCATTAAAGGGTGAAGTGTTTATTTCTTCTCCGACAGATGTAGGTGGCGGAAATAAAATGATGTTTATCGCTGCTCCTGTATGGGCAGATGGTACTGCGGGTTCAGAGGTTGTAGGTGTTGTTTATCTTATTCCATCACCTACAGTTTTAGATGATATTGTAAAATCTATAAAATCAAGTGCAAATGGTATAACAAATATTCTTGATAATACAGGTGTAGTTATCGCAACTTCTGCAGTAACTGAAGAAGGTGAAGCAAAAGAAGAAACTGATGTTACATCAGGTGCTTCTGAATCAGAAATGGCTACATATATGGAGCTTAATGCTCGCATGATTTCAGGCGAAAGTGGTTCTGAAACCTATGATTTTGCTGGTGCTTCATATTTTACAGCTTATGCACCTATTGCAGGTACAAACGGCTGGTCGATCGCCTTGACCTCACCTTATGCAGACTTTTTAAGCAGTGTTGCCACAGTTTCACTTATAATTTTTGTTTGCATTATAGCAATTGGTCTTTTCGCACTTTATATCGCAAACAGACTTGGTAAAAAGATTGGTGCGCCAATGAGCCTTTGCACAGAAATTATTAATGGTATTGGCATTGGTGATTTCAGTAAAGAAGCTCCTGTTGTTAAGAGAAAAGACGAAACAAGACTTCTTGCAGAAGCTACTGGTAAAGCAGTTCAGGAATTAAAAGAAATTGTTTATGATGTTACACGTGTTCTCGGAGCCGTTGCTGATGGCGACTTAACTGTTGACGTTGATGAAAAAGCAGAAATGTATGTTGGTGATTATAAAGCAATTTATGAATCACTTACAAGCATTAAAACAAGTCTTCAGGCTACAATGGAGCAGATTGACATCGCAGCAGAACAAGTTACATCTGGTTCAGAACAAGTTTCTATTGGTGCCTCTAACCTTTCAGAAGGTTCTACAAGTCAGGCTTCTTCAGTTGCTCAGTTAGCTTCAAATATCCGTACTATTGCAGATTTAATCAATGCAAATGCCGATGATGCAGCAAATGCTTCAGGTATGACTAATAAAGCGGGTCAGGCAATGGGCGATGCAAACGTTTCAATGGAAAATCTTGTTACAGCAATGAATGAAATTGCAGACCTTTCAGAAGAAATCAAGAAGATTAATAAAACTATTGAAGATATCGCATTCCAGACTAACATTCTTGCTCTTAACGCCGCAGTTGAAGCAGCAAGAGCAGGTGCAGCTGGTAAAGGCTTTGCAGTTGTTGCTGATGAAGTTAGAAACCTTGCTGGTAAATCACAAGAAGCAGCAAAGAGTACAACAGAGCTTATTGAAAATACAGTTCTTGCAATTCAAAAGGGTAATGAATTAGTTGCTGATGTGGCAACTAAGATGAGCGATGTTTCAGCTTCTGCTGGTGCAGTTGCTCAGATTAACGGTAAGATTTCTGAAGAAAGTAAAAACACAGCTATTTCTATTAATGAAATTACTGTTGGTATCGACCAGATTTCAAATATTGTTCAGACTAACTCAGCAACTTCACAACAATCTGCTGCGGCAGCTGAAGAGCTTGCAGGTCAGGCTAATACACTTAAAAATCTTATTGAAGCATTTAAGTATTAATTTAAAACAAAGCGAGTCGGTAGTTTTACACTACCGACTTTTTTTGTTTTCGTATGGAGTATAGTTTTTTCTTATTGTAGAGATTTGATTTTTAAGGAGGATTTTAACATTTTTTCTGTCACAGGTTTTGTAAATACTGTAATAGGCTTTGAATTCGTCGTGGTTGTCACCGCATAACCGTGATTTTTCACTCATTATTTTATCGAATACTGATTCTGTATAACCAATATCCTGTGGGATGTGTGTGACGTCTGCAAGCTTTGTGAGAGAAGCTAAGTTGTGGTCGCTTGCTGGTTGAAAATCTGCTATATACTGAAGGCAAGTTGCTAAGAAGTAATATACTGTTATGCTTTCTTCTTCTGAAATATTTTTTGTGAATTGCATAAGGTGGTTTGTGAAGCTGTGAACTTCTGCGGGGGTACTGACGTATTTATAAAAGTTGTCTTCACTTTCGTATGATTCGAGCAACGTTTCTGAAAGTCCAGTGATACTTGAGTTTGGTCTTGATTTAGAGTGATAAAATTTTGGAGTAAGTATATCATTTTTTACAGTTAATGTAACGCTTGATATCGTTGGGTCGTTGTCGATTTCAGAGAAGGCAGGGTTTAAGCAGTTTTGTAAAACCGTACCAACTGCTCTGGCACCTGTGCCTAAGGTTGTTGAGATTTCAGCGATTTTTTCACAAGCCTTTTCGTCTATGTTTAATTTTACGTCTGAGATTTTAAAGAGGTGTGAATACTTTTCTATATAAGACCCTTTTTCTGATTTTAAGAGTTCAGAAAAATCTTCTTTAGAGAGTGGAGGAATGTAGTGTATAGCGCCGATTCTGCCCAAAAGTTCGGCGTTGAAGCCATATTGCTTCACATCATCTAAAGTGGCGTGTTTTAAATATTCACTTTCGTCTTCTTTTATAGTGTTATTTACAAAGCCTATTGTGTTTCTGCCCTTCATTCGTGCTTTAATCATATCTTCAAGTCCGTCAAAAGCGCCTGAGAAGATGAAGAGCATTTTGCTGGTATCTATAAATTCTGTCCGACTTTGCCCTAAGTCGCACGAGATACCTTTGCCCTCGATTACCTGTAACAAGTTGAACTGTGGGTTTGTGGTTTCGCCACTTCTGAATTTCATTTTGCAGAATTCATCTATTATCACTATACTGCTGTTGAATTTTTCTTCGTCAGAACAGCCTTGCTTTGCGAGGCTGAAAAGCTGACTTAAGGTTGTGCCCTTGTAACCTTCGGGACTCAATGCACTGGAGTCTATTGTGAATACGTTAAGCCCTGCAACATCAGCTAAAGATTTTATTAAGTGCGATTTACCACAACCTGTACGCGCTAATATCAACAATGAATTATTCGGGAGAGAGTGAGGGTCTATACCTGATTCGATTGCGCAGAGTTTTCTTAAATGGAGGCTTATGAGCGAAGCTAATTTCTCTAACGTTTCTTTTTGTGTTTCAAGGGGGACTATTTTATTTTGAGCTTTCTTTATGAGTAAGTCTTTCGGTATATACTTCATGTTTTTCTCTCCTTTCATTGTTGTGGTAGCTTAGTAAAGTTAGTTTTCAGGTTTATATGGTTTATATTTTTTTACGATTTTTATAAGATTTTTTAAAATTATTCTTGGAGCGTTTTCGGTTCTGATTTTACAGAAGCGTTCGTAATACAATTTTAAATCTAAAAGACTGTTGTCGTTGCTTTTGCATAATTCGTCTTTGATTACAATGTCGAAAAACGAGTCGTCGATATGTTCCTTTGTAGTATCTTTTTTCATAAAAACTGCTGCTATAACAAGTTCTTCTAAATTGCATTCTTCTTCTTTTCCGCATTTTGTTAAGTAGCATATTACTGTTTGTAAGTAATAGAAGAGTAGCATTTTTTCATACGGGTCTATTTTTTTAAAATGGCTTATAAGATAGTTTGAAAAAGTTGTTATTTCATCGGGAGTTGTTACATATTTGTAAAATGATTCAGTGCGGATTTTTTTGTCAACTTTAAGGATTTGCTTTTCTAAGAGGTTCATAAATCTTTGGTGCTCTCTATCAGCCTTTGAGAGCCCCTCGTTCTTATCAGAAAAATCTTCTTGTGCTGAGTTTTTGCTGTTGCAAAATTTAATTTGTTCGTCGATTGTTGATTTGTTTTTATTTGTGAAGAGTGTGTCATCTGAAGAGACTCTCATATTTATTACTCCTTTCGGATTTTAGTTTTTTTGTTGCCCACCCTTCTTGGTGGGCTGAGGGTGAGATGGGTTGTCAAAACCTGCCTAAAATCAAGTCTTTTTCAGCCTTTTTGTTGTTTCGGTCTTGCAAGGCGTCAGCCTTCCTTCACCCTCAACACCAAAAATTCAATAAAAAACACGGTTTGGATAACCCATCTCACCCTAAACCAGCAGATGTTTGTTAAGATTAATGTTTGTCATTTTGTCTTACTCCTTTCGGTTTTAGTTTTCTCAGTGCCCGTATCTTTGTACGGGCTTATACCAGCAGATGTTTATTGAGGTTAATGTTTGTCATTTTCCTTGCCCCTTTCGTTTGTGTTTTGTGTTTCTTTCTGTCTTTACTATACCACAGATTTTTTAAAAGTCAAAGAAGCGTCACAACGAAATAGTCATATTGACAAAACAACAGAAAAGTGGTAAATTTATTATAGAAAACAATAGGAGGCAATATCGTGACAAATATTGATAAATATAAGAATTTAATAGATGAAAGCAAAAAATATCAGGATTTGATTGAAAATTTGAAAAATCAGGTTTTTGGCTACAATGTTTACTTAACTCATATTGCCGTGCGCGGTTTTCCGGCTTTTTCATTTAAAGAGGATTCTAAAGAATTTAAAGTAATAAATAAGTTTGTTGATGATATAACAGGCTATTATAAATCATTTGATGAAAGTGTATCTTATATATTTTCTTATGAATTTTCAGAAAAAGATTCTGCCACAATAAAAAATATGCTTTATGTAATAATCGGCTTTTTGATGAGTGAATGCCGTAAAGAAGATTACACTTTTTTAGGTGTTATTAAGCTTTTAAAAACGTTTATGGGGAATGTTTCAGAGGAATATAATAATGATAAAACAAAAAGCGTGTTTTATAGAATATGGGAAGGAATGTCAGAGCAAAGTAAAAAAGATATGCCTGAGATTTTAAACAACGCTTTTAATGAGTTATATAAAGATTTCGATTATAACTATTTAAAGAGAATAGCCGATGGTTTATGGCATTGTATCCGCTTTTATCTTTATGATAACAATTTAGAGTACACAGGCGACCCGTTTATGATGATGGCAACAAATGATTTGATTTTAGAAATATCTGAAAGGCTTTCTAATATCAAAGAAAATAAGAAAACTCATAAGTCCAGATTGGAGCGTGATTTGGGTGAATGATTTTTCTGAATATAATGTTTGGCGTGATAATTTTTTAGGTGTGTTCCGTAAAATTTCAAGCGATGATGATTTTAAAAGGTTAGCTTCCTTTTATCCTTATAGTGATTATAATGAGAATAAATGTAAGCAACGAAAAAACAATCTTTTGAGAAGTGGTAACAGAAATATTTATCTTGATGATTTATATGCCGTTTCGCAGTTTTCGGATAAAACGCCAGATAATTTATTATTGGGGCATAACAATATTGCTTTCTTCTGGTCTGAACTAAAGGGCGAAAATCTTTTTTCAAAAGAATGTATTGAAAAAATAGTTGAGTCGATTAAAAGCGACAAGAATCACAGAGCAATTTATATACCAAAAGAAATAGAAGACTTTTTATATTATGCAAAATCAGTAGTATTCCAGGTCAATGACAAAAAAATAAGACGACCTATTTTTAACATCAATGACAATACGCTTGATTTTAAAACAACGGGTACTACTGAATACAGCTACAACCCTAATCTTTTTTATGGTGGCGACGCTTATGATGTTTTGTGTGATTATGTGTCTGAATTAACGCCGGAAGATTTTCCTAAATGCAGAGAGGATGAAGCCGAAGCGTTTATTGAAACAATAGGTGTTTACCTTGATGCAGGTAAAAGCGAGGCGGATAAAAGCGACAGCGATATAAATTTTAGAATAAAAAACTGGGTTTGCAACTGCACAATATGGCTTTTACTTTCATATATTTCTGACACTTGCGAAAGATTGGGAGAGAGTGTAGAATATTATTTAAGAAAAAACAATGAAGTTTTAGTGTTTATGTTGAAAATATTTGTGTTTGGTACTAAGGTTACAAAGCAAAAGCGTGTGACTGACGAAATAACAAATGAAAAAAAGCGTGTGAGATATTCTGCATTTTTAGGTTGTAATAATGAAAAGTTAGAAAACGTAAGCGACGAGTACGATTATTATGATGAAGAAATAGAATATAAAACTGCAAGTATTTCTGAGATGCAGAAATCTTCACTTTCGGATATTTTGAATTTTGAATTAAGGTGATTATTATGAAAAATTATGAATTTAAAGGTAAATGGATTGCGGCTACAACTGATATAGAAGACAGATTTGCACCACTTTTTAAAAGAAACTTTAAAATAGAAAAGTCGATAAAATCTGCCACACTTTATATTTGTGGTTTGGGTTTTTATGAAGTAAAGATAAATGGTAATTTGCCAGATGATAGCGTGTTGAATCCTACTCATTCTCAATATAGCAGTACTGTATACTACCGAGTTTTTGATGTTACCACTTTTTTGAAAATGCAAGAAAATGAATTAACTGTTGAACTTGGTAACAGCTTCTATAATGAATTTACAACAGTGTGGAACTGGCAAATAGCATCGTGGAGAAACACTCCAAGATTAATTCTTGACTTGGTAATTGAGTATAATGACAATACAACAGAAATTATTAAAAGTGACGAGAGCTTTAAGGTTGCAATTAATGGTATTATTACAGAAAACAGTATTTATTGTGGTGAAACTCACGATATGAGAAATACTGACTTAATTTTTAAAGATGTAGTTTTAGCGGAAGCACCAACTGGCAAGCTCACTCTTCAGAATGCTGAGCCTATGAGAAGAATTAAAGAATTTAAAGTAAAAGAAATTAAGAAAATGAATGACGGCTCGTTTATTTTAACTGCACCAGAAATGATTACAGGCTGGGCTAAAATAAGATTTAATGTTCCCAAAGATACTGTAATTACTGTTACATATATGGAGCAGTTAAAGAAAGATGGTACCTTCGGGAAAATTGGTAAAGGCGAGGGTCACGATGGTAACTGGTGGCCAAATAATTATATACAACACGATACATTTATAAGTAATGGCGAAGAATGCTTTTTTGAGCCGAAATTCAGTTATAAAGGCTTTAAATATATTGAAATTGCTGGTTGCCCTAATGAAATTACAGAGAAAGATATTGTGCTTTATAAGATAGCAAATGATGTTGAATATATAAGTGAATTTAATTGTTCAAATGAGCTTATAAATGACTTGCACGCTCTTATGCACAGAACAATTCTTAATAATCTTCAGGGCAAGCCTACCGACACACCTGTGTGGGAAAAGAACGGTTGGCTTGGCGACCTTAACTGTGGTCTTACATCAATGATGTATAATTTTGACTTGAAGCTCTTTTTAGAAAGCTTTACTACTACAATGAACGATTGCTTCAATGAATTTAATTCTGTGCCTGTTATGGTGCCAAGCGCAAACTGGGGCTGGGAGAATTCGCCTGTATGGAATACCGCGTTTGTATTTACTTCGGAAGCGCTTTTACGTTTTTGTGACCATAAAGAGTTTGTTGAGAGTATATATGAAAATCTCGTGAAATTTAGCAAAAATCAGATTGAAGCATTAAAAGAAAATAATTGGACTTGGGGTACTCGAGGTCTTGCTGACTGGGTAGCACCAGTAAATAGTGAAAACGAAGAGGTTGACCCGAATACTTCTGAGGGCGCAGAAATTTGTGGTACTGGTTTTGTTTATAAAATGCTCGAGAGTATGATTTATATTTCAGATGTTCTTGGAATAAACGAAAATAATGAAATATTTAAAAATGCAAGAGAAAATATTTATAAAGCATTTAATGAAAAATTCTTTAATAAAGAAAAAAGTATTTATGAAACTCTTTTCTGGGAGCAAAGAGGAAAAAGAGAGAAATATCGTCAGACCTCAAACTTAATTCCGTTAGCATTCAATTTGGTGCCAGAAGAGTATAAAAAAGCAGTTTTTTCTAATCTTGTTGATGACATCAAATGTAAAGGTTATCACCTTGACACAGGGTGCATCGGTACAAAATTTATTTTGCCTGTACTTCTTGAAAATGGCGATAATACTACGGCTTACAAGGTTTTAACACAGACTACATATCCAAGCTGGGGACACTGGTTAACCTTTGGTGATGAGTCAGCGTGGGAGTCATGGGAAACTACAACACGCTCAAAGGACCACTATTTTCTTGCTACTTATGATGAAATTTTATTTTCTCACTTCGCAGGCGTTTGTGATATAGAAAACGGATTTTTAACATTCACAATAAAACCAGTTTTAGACTGTGGTTTAGATTTTGTTAATTGTAAAATCAAAACTCCACAGGGAATTTTAAAAGTTGAGTGGCAAAAAACAGAAAACAATAAATATAAAATTAATATTAAAATCCCAGAAAAATCTAAAGTAAAAATAATTTTAAAAGGAAAAATAAACACCACCGTAGCTGGTGGCGAATACGAATTTATTGTATAAAAAAATCGCTCTGACAACTGTTGTTGTCAGGGCGATTTTTAAAATTCTAATAATGCTAATAAAAACATTGAA
Source organism: Acutalibacteraceae bacterium (assembly GCA_045587825.1). GTDB lineage: Bacteria > Bacillota > Clostridia > Oscillospirales > Acutalibacteraceae > DTU089. Next base: position 4,252 of record JAZNCY010000261.1, on the reverse strand, counting down.
TAACCTGTCGGGTGGTGCATAGCATCTGCAGAAATAAAGTCAAGTTGCTCTTTTGCTTCTGATTTATATTTTCCTTCTTTAGTAATATTAAAAAGTTCAACAAGATTATAAGCCATTAATGAATTACCACTTGGTATTGCACCGTCATAAGTTTCTTTAGGATTTAATATAAGCTGTTCACTTTCTTTGTTATAAAAATTAAATCCATTAGAATTGTCTCTGAAATCAGTAATTACTTTGTCAGAGAGTTCTTTTGCACGTGTTAAAAATTCTTGCTCTTTTGTTGCTTTATATAATTTTAACTGAGCGAAAATATAACTTGCATAATCGTCTAAAAAGCCTTTAACGCCACGTTTTTCTTCTCTGTAGCTTACAAAAAGCGTATTATTTACATAGAGATTATTTCTAAGAAAATTGTCCGCTTTTTTAGCCGCATTAAGATAAACTTCATTTTTACTTACTATATAAAGCTCACACATTGCAGAAATCATCAAAGAATTCCAGGAAGTCAGAATTTTATCATCAAGGTGAAGTGAAAATCGTTTTTTTCTGTAGTCATAAATAGTTTTTAAATATTGCTCAAAGGTTTTGTTTTCTGTATTGCTTTGCAAAAGATTTGGTATGCTTTTACCTTCAAAATTACCACTTTCAGTAATGTCATAATGCTGGTTGAAATCTTCGCCAATTTCACTCCCGAGTAAATCAATAATTTCTTCTCTTGTAAAAGTATAAAACTTTCCTTCTTCGCCGTCGCTGTCGGCATCCTGTGCGCTGAAAAAACCACCATTTTCACTTGTCATTTCTCTTAAAATATATGTGGCAGTTTTTTCAGCAATTTCAAGATATAACGCCTTTTTTGTTACAGAATAAGCCTTGCAGTAGGCGAGTATCAGTAATGCATTATCATAAAGCATTTTTTCAAAGTGCGGAACGAGAAAGCGCTTGTCGGTAGAATATCTTGAAAAGCCAAATCCGATATGGTCAAAAAGCCCACCAGAATACATTTGAACTAAAGTGAGCTCTGCCATTTTAAGACATTTTTTTGCACCGAATTTCTCATAATAAGAAAGCAAAAATAAAATGTTGTGAGGTGCAGGGAATTTTGGTGCGCTACCAAATCCACTAAAAATTCTGTCAAAACTGCGTTCGTATAAAGCTACTGCTGTATGTGCTAACTTTATATCAGCGTTTCCTGTTGAAGTGTTTTTAAACTTTAAATGCTCAATAATTTTTTCTGCCTGTTTTAATAATTCGTCTTTATTATCGGTCCATTCATTGTGTATTGCAATAAGCAGGTTTTTTAGAGTTGTTTTGGGAAAATATGTCCCTGCAAAAAATGGCTTACCCTCCCAATCCATAAAAATACTTGTAGGCCAGCCACCACTCCCTGTGAAAGCTTGACAAACTGACATATAAACGCTGTCAATATCAGGGCGTTCTTCTTTATCTACTTTAATTGATATAAAATAACGATTGAGAATATCTGCAATTTCAACGTCTTCAAAACTTTCATGTGCTATTACGTGGCACCAATGACAAGAGCTGTAGCCGATGCTTAAAAAAATAGGTTTATCTTCTTCTTTTGCACGAATAAATGCTTCTTCGCACCAGGAATACCAGTCGACAGGGTTTTCTTTGTGCTGAAGAAGATACGGGCTTGTTTCACGCTCTAAACGATTACTCAAATAAATCACCTTTTTTCATTTTTATTAGCATTAGCTAAAAGGTGATGTTATATGCAAAAACACCACAACTTAAAATAGCTGTGGTGTTCTTTAGTTAAATTTCTTCAAATAAAATTAATTCAGAAATCATAGGGGAATTTAAGTTTATCAAAATTCCGTTATTTATAAGAGAAAAGCCAGAAATATTAAAAGAAACTCTGTCATTATCTAACCATATTTTATAATTCTTATTTATTGTTACACCTTTTGGTTTTACTACAATTGAATTACCATTATTGTTTTCAGTTGAAAATACGGTAATAGCACCTTTTGTTTTATCTTGGGTTGCAATTTCTAAACTTACAAAACCATTTTTATAAGCCTTATCTGTTTCAGATGTATGGTGATAAATTAATGAATCAGGGAGTATTGGTCTTATAAACGTTTTATAAACATCTGTGCTGTGTTTTACAAACTCTAAAAGCTCTGGGTTAATTTCTGTTTTCATTGGTGCAATTACATTTAAAGACATATGACCGAGCATTGTGTTTCTTAACTGTAAATCGAGTGAGCCGTGTTCGTGGCAACCCATTCCTGCAAAGAGTCTGTCAACTCTTTCAGGTGGTAAGCACATTGTCATTCCGTTTGTAATATAAATTGATTTAGGGGCTCTCTGGCAATCTGAAACCCAGGTATGATTAAAGTTTTTCATTTGACCTAAGTCGCATCTGCCACCGCCACCAGCACAGTTTTCAAAAATTACTTCTGGGAATTTCTTTTTTAAATTCTCATACATTTTATAAACTCTGTTAAAGTGCTTAATTGTAAGGCATTCCTTGACGCCAGTGCCTGTGTCGCGCATATTAAAGTAATCACGGTAAGAAGTATTATAGTCAACTCTTAATAAATCTAATTTATATTCAGTTATTACTCTTTCTAATTCACTTTCGCACCAGGAAGCAGCTTCTTCATTAGTGAAATCTATAAATTGGTTAGTTTGCTCACCCAAAGTGTTTTTAGCTCTCCACTCAGGTTTATCTTTAAATTGTGGGCAATATTTACCGAGTGACTCAACGTCCATCCAAAGACCAAATTTAAGTCCTTTACTGTGACAGTAGTCAACAACTTCTGTAATGCCATTAGGGTATAAATCTTTATTTGGCACATTAAGTCCGTTGTAGTTACTCCATTCAGTTTGTTTACCTTTAGGGCATACCCAACCAGCATCAACTATGAATACTTCGCCACCCATTTTTTCAAATTGGTCTATGTAATCTTTACATATTTCTATTCCCATATCCAAGTGCTCTGCACCCATTCCGCAACCTATGAGAAGATTTACAGGATTAATTTCAGGTGCATTTAAAACAGATTTTCTTATGTGGGTGTGTAATTCATTAATTACTAAGTCAAGGTCGCCCTGAACTAACCCCATCTGAATTTCTGGTGACTTAAAGGTTTCATGTGGTGCAATTACATATAATGGCTTGTTACCCGTAATTTCTGCTTTAAATGAAAGATGGCAGTCGGTATTTTTCTGAGCATTCAAATCAAATGTGAAGCGGCAACCACCACTAAAGCTGAATTCTGAAACCCATATTTTGCCAGTGACGTTGTTTCTTAAAAATACTACAGGCTGACGGAAACGGTCACGATTGAAGCGAGTGTCAATTAAAGTAGAAACGGCACTTAATTTATGCCAGTTAAAAAGTCCTTCTTCGCCCCATTTGTCACTATCAAAATAACCTATTGAATAAATCTCATCTGCATTAATATCAGAAGAATAAACTTTATCTCTGTCGAATGTTTCGAGTCCACCAGAGAGAAGACTTAATCTGCTTAAATTCAAATTGTTATCTGAAAGATTTTCAATTTCAAAATATCTTGAAAATACATTTGTGCCATCTAAAATAGTATGTATTTTAATAATTACTGGTTTAATATTACTTTTTAAAGTTAAGATACTTTCAATGTTCTCGTCATTCTTAATAGTTTCAAAGTCAATTAATTCTAAGTCAAAATCAACACTCTGACCATCAATTTCAATATTAAAAGCGTAAGGCTCACAAAAGTCATTTTTATTAAGTCTTGTCGGGAAGCTCATTAAAACGTTCAAAGGGTAGCCAGCACTATTGTAGCCAGATGACAATAATGCACCATTATAAAAAGCTTCTTCATAAACTAAAGTACCACTTCTGTAAGAAATGATTTGCTCATTTTCATTTTTATTCAGTGAAATATTAAAAAAGTTGTGATTTGACTGCATAAAAACACTCCATTCATTTATAACACGATTATAACAAATAACAGGTTTTAAATCAATCATAATTGACACATATATTTAAAAATGATATCATAAATTTATTAAAAATTTTCTGGAGGTATTGTTATGAATTACCGTAAAGATAAAAATGGCAACGATTTATCTCTTTTAGGCTTCGGTTGTATGCGATTTCAGAAAAAGCTTGGGAAAATCAATATGGAGCTCTGCGAAAAACAGATTATGAATGCATATAAAAATGGTGTTAATTATTTTGATACTGCATTTATTTATCCTGGTAGTGAGAGTGCAATAGGCGAGGTTTTTG
>JAZNCY010000260.1:0-34597 GCA_045587825.1 Acutalibacteraceae bacterium | reverse complement strand
TAATGCTAGTGCTTGGACTCAAGATCCAAATGATCCTAATGTAACTATTTATAAGCCATTTAATTTTTATTATGATCCATTAAATCCTAAACAAAGTATTGTAAGTCAAGAAACTTTTGATAGAATTTCTCAATAGAAAGTAACTACAACAAATTTATAGATTTATTCAACAAATATTTATTTCATTTGTTTATAGTCCAAAAAAGGTTATAGCACAACAGATGGTTGACGAAACTGTTTTAAGACGTTCAAAAGAAAACACTACAAAATTACGTGTAGAAAACGAAAAGAAATAAGGTGTTACGATGATTAAAGAAGCAATTGGTATTGCTGCTACTATAGATGAAGCAAGAAAAATGGCTATCCAGAACCTTAATGCACCTATTGATGCAGACGTTAAGGTTGAGATAGTTAGTATGCCAAAGAAAAAGGTTTTAGGTCTTTTTGGTGGCGCTGATGCAAAAGTTAAAGCTTTCTATGATGACGGTGTTGAAGAACCTAAAAAAGCACCAGAGAAAAAGCAAGAAAACAAAAAAGAAGCACCTAAAAAAGAAAATAAACCTGCTCCTAAAAAGGAAGAAGTAAAAGAAAAAGCTCCTGAAATTGACCTTTCAGGTATTGAAGCAAAAGAAACAGATGCAACAAATTACTTAAAGTCAATCCTTGTTGGTATGGGATTCAGTGATGCTAACGTAACTGTTAAAGAAACAGAAGAGGATTTATTCTTCGAAATTACTTGTGGCGAAGATTACGGTAACATTATTGGCAGACGTGGTGAAACACTCGATGCTCTCCAATATCTTACAAGACTTTATGTTAACCGTGCAGATAAAGATGGCAAAAGAGTTGCTCTCAACGTTGGCGATTACAGAAAACGCCGTGAAGAAACTCTTAAAGCACTTGCAAAGCGTCAGGCTCAGAGAGCTATTAAATATCGCAGAAGCTGTGTGCTTGAGCCAATGAATCCTTATGAACGCCGTATTATTCATACAGCAGTTCAGGAGATTGAAGGCGTATCTTCACATTCTGTTGGTGAAGGTGAAAACAGAAGAGTTGTTATTGTTTCTGATAATTGTGATAATCAGAAACGTGGTGGTTATTCAAGAGACCGCCGTGGCAACAATGGTGGCAGACGTGAAAGAAGACCACAGTATGTTCCTGAAACTCCAAAAGAGCCAAGAGAACAGAAGGTTGATGCAGCTACATCTTCACGCTATGGCAAAATTGAGCCCAAGCACGTTGTTACTGAAACAACAGAAGAATAATTTTCACTTGACAACCCAAATGTTTAGGTATAATATAATTTATATAGTTTAAATCTATGATTAAGAGAGTAGAAACGGAGAGTTTCTTCAGAGAGCGTGCCGGTTGGTGAAAGGTACGAGTAACGCCGTTTTGAAGACCACTTAAGAGTGCTTTATGAAGCGTAATTTAACGATAAATAGAGCCGTATGAGTCGCGTTAAGACTTCTCGAGTGGCAGTATTATACTGCAATTTGGGTGGAACCGTGGAGTAATTTTAACTTCATCCCATATTTTTATGGGATGGAGTTTTTTATTTTTAAATTTGTAATTTGTGAAAGGTGGAATATATATGATTAAAGTTACACTTCGTGACGAAGTAAAGGAATTCCCAAAAGGAACTACACCTGCTGATATTGCAAAAGAAATCAGTATGGGTCTTTACAGAAATCTTTGCGCTTGTACTGTTAATGGCGTAATGGCAGACGTAAGAACAGAATTAAATGAGGATTGTACTGTTAATCTTCTCACGTTTGAAAGTGAAGAAGGCAAACACGCTTTCTGGCATACTGCTTCACATATTTTAGCACAGGCAGTTAAAAGACTTTACCCAGAAACAAAGCTTGCAATAGGTCCTGCTATTGACAATGGCTTCTATTATGATTTTGATTCAGAGGTTTCTTTTACACCTGAAGCACTCGAGAAAATCGAAGCAGAAATGAAGAAAATTGTAAAAGAAGATATTGAACTCGAAAAATTCCTTGTAGAGCCACAAGAAGCAATTAAGCTTATGGAAGAAAAAGGCGAAATTTACAAGGTTGAGCTCATTAAAGAGCACGCAGGTAAAAATGAGCCTATAAGCTTTTATAAGCAAGGCGAATTCGTTGACGTTTGTGCTGGTCCTCACATTCTTTCAACAGGCAAAGTAAAAGCATTTAAGCTTACAGCTTGCACAGGTGCTTACTGGCGTGGTGACCAGAATAACAAAATGCTTCAGAGAATTTATGGTACAGCATTCCCTAAATCATCTGAATTAGAAGAACATTTAGCACGAATTGAAGAAGCAAAAAAACGTGACCACAATAAATTAGGTAGAGAATTAGAAATCTTTACAACAGTTGATTCTATTGGTCAGGGCTTACCAATTCTTCTTCCAAAGGGTACATTTATTGTGCAGACACTTCAGCGTTTTGTTGAAGATGAAGAAGCAAGAAGAGGTTGGGTACGTACAAAAACTCCTCTTATGGCAAAGAGCGACCTTTACAAAATTTCAGGTCACTGGGACCACTACAAAGATGGTATGTTTGTATTAGGTGATGAAGAAAAAGACAGTGAAGTTTTTGCACTTCGTCCAATGACTTGCCCATTCCAGTATCAGGCATATTTGAACAGAGCACGTTCTTATCGTGACCTTCCAATGCGTCTTGCTGAAACATCAACTCTTTTCAGAAATGAATCATCAGGCGAAATGCACGGACTTATCCGTGTAAGACAATTCACAATTTCAGAAGGTCACCTTATGTGTACTCCTGAACAGCTTGCTGATGAATTTAAGCGTTGTCTTGACCTTTGCATTTTTATGCTTAAAACTCTTGGTCTTTATGAGGATGTTTCTTACCGCTTCTCTCAATGGGACCCAGCTGATAAAGAAAAATATATTGGTACAGACGAGCAGTGGAATGAAGCGCAAGGTATAATGAAAGAAATTCTTGATGACCTTGGTATTGACTACAAGGTAGGAATTGGTGAAGCTGCATTCTATGGTCCTAAGCTCGATATTCAGATTAAGAATGTTCACGGCAAAGAGGATACATTAATCACAATCCAGATTGACCAGATGCTCGCTGAAAAATTTGGTATGGAATACGTTGATAAGGATGGCACAAAGAAAAATCCTTACATCATTCACCGTACATCTATTGGTTGCTACGAAAGAACTCTTGCACTTCTTATTGAAAAATATGCTGGTGCATTCCCACTCTGGTTAGCACCAGAACAGATGAGAATTCTTCCTATTTCTGAAAGACATCACGATGCTTGCTTTGAACTCAAAAATGAGCTTGAGGCAAAAGGACTTCGTGTTACTGTTGATGACAGAGCAGAAAAAACAGGCTACAAAATTCGTGAAGCTCAGCTTGAAAAAATCCCTTATATGCTTATTCTTGGCGATAACGAAATTGAAAACAAATCAGTTTCTGTAAGAAGCAGAAAGAACGGCGATATGGGTTCAATGAAGGTAGACGAGTTCGTTGCTATGGCACTCGAGGAAGTAGAAACAAAGAAATTATAATAGTTGTTAAAAAAGGTAATTAAAATAAAAAGTTCTATCATTTTCATAAATTGAGAATGATAGAGCTTTTTTGATATCAAATACCTAACAACCAACACCTGATGCCTAACAACTAACTATTGAAAAAACCATATTACTGTGATAAACTGAAAATATAAATAGAATGAAAGGGGAAGAGAATAATGCAGAAAAATTTAAAATTTGTGTTGTGTTTCATTCTTGTTTTTAGTTTTCTTCTTACTATGCCAAGTGTGGCTTTTGCAGTTGAGGAAGAGGTGTCAATCGACACTGAATTGATGACTTGTGAATTGCATAATGCGATTAGCATTGGTGGTGTTGGTAGTAGTGTTGATTTAAAAGACTACATCCCCGATTTAGTTGCTTTTAAAAATGACGTACTCAGTCAGTTTATGGTTGATGATAGCAATTTAACTGACCCCGAGGGCTATGGTTATTTAGATTTAAGCAAATATAAGCTTCCTGCAAATGTAGATTTATATGCTGCTATATGTGAATTTATCTGGTATGAAAGTCCCGAGCTTTTCAGGTCAACAGGGTTTATGGCAGAGTTGGGTGGCAAAAACGAGAGCTCTATCATAGGTCTTAAATGCTCTTATATTTATGACAACCCTGAAGATTATGTCAGAGATTATAACATTTCTGTAAAAAAAGCAAACGAATTGCTCTATGGCATTGAAGGTAATGACACTTTAAGTGATGTAGAAAAAGCGTTGCTCTTACACGACAGGCTTGCGCTTATTTGTGAGTATGACGTTGTGAATTTAGAAAATGATACTCTTCCGGATAGTGTGTTTAATATGTATGGCGTGTTAGGAAAGGGTGTAGCAGTTTGTATGGGCTACGCTCTTGCATACGATTATTTGTTGGAACGTGTTGGTATCAATTCAAATTATTGTTCTTCACAAAGAATGAATCACGCCTGGAACGTTATTTATATTGATAACGAGCCTTACCACGTGGATGTTACCTGGGATGATATTACTAACGATGTAAGTGGTCAGGTTTTGCACAGAAACTTTTTAAGGTCAACAGAGGGTATAAAAGAAACGGGTCACAAATACGGAGTTTTTGACAGAATCGATTACATATCAACACCTAAAAACACAAAATATGATAATTATTTTTGGCAGGATTCAATTGCTTCATTTCAGCTTTTAAATGATAAAATTTATTACATAGATAGTGATTATGTTTCTGAAAGTAAGGCTCATAAAACTGGTAAATTGACTGAGTTGGATGATATAAATGATACAACGCCTGTTGTTTTAAAAGAAATAACAGATGAGTGGAAAAAGGTTGATGATAATACAATATGGAAATACAACTTTTCAAAACTCGTAAGTGGTAATGGGGTACTTTACTATTCAAAGAAAGATTCAGTTAATAGTTTTAATCCTGTAACAAAAGAAGAAAAAGTAATTATTACACCAGAAGAAGTTTTAAAAGCAACTGGTAATAATAGTGATTATGCAATTTATGGTTTGAGATTTGATGGTTGTACACTTAAAGGTGAATATTCAACAACACCTAATTATACATTAACAACCAAAACTGAAAAACCATTTTCATTAGATATCCATACACAAGGTACAGACTGGACTTCTTTAGTTTCTCCTACCGAAACAAAAAAAGGTAAAGAGGCTATTACTTGTGTGAATTGTGATTATATTTTTAAAGAGAGAGAAGTTGCTGCTTTAGGAAATCATAACTGGGGCGACTGGTATTACGATGCAGCTGCGACCCCAACCTGTACAAGTGACGGAATAAGAATTAAAAGCTGTAAAGACAGTGGTTGTAATGCACAAAAATGGGAAAAAGTAAAAGCAACAGGTCATAAGTACTCAAGTGATTGGACAGTAGATACACCTGCGAATTGTATGAATATAGGTGTTAAATCTCATCATTGTACAAAATGCGACAGTAGAAATGATGTTACAAAGCTTCCTGTTAACAATACACACGTACCGGGTGGAGTTTGGTTAATAGGCAAAGAGGCGACTTGTAACAGTGAGGGGTACAACTATAAAACTTGTACGGTTTGTGGCGAAGAAGCAGAAAGAACTGTTACACCTAAAAAAGAACATCAGTTAAAGACTGTAAATCAAAGAACAGTTACTTGCACAGTTGATGGTTATACTGGTGACAAAAAGTGTAGTTCATGTGGTAGCGTTGTTGAGACGGGTACTGTTATAAAAGCAACAGGTCATAAGTTGGGTAATTGGGTTATAGAGCGTCAACCAACAGAGACTACTGATGGCTACAAATATAAAGAATGTACTATTTGTTATGAAAAAGTAGAGACTGCAGTTATTAAGTATAGCGCTAACCTTGAAGCACCAGTAATTACCTCTGCCACAATAAGCAATACTGGTGTTACTATCAAATGGGATGCCGTTGCAAATGCAGAAGAATATAAAATTTACAGAAAAGTTTACAATGCATCAACAAAGAAATGGGATAAGAAATGGAAAGCTGTAAAGACAGGCTTGACAACAACCGAGTTTGTAGACGGCTCAGTAACACTTGGTACACAATACAAATATCTTGTAAAAGCAGTAAATGGAGATTTAACAAAGAATTCAGCAGAATCTTCAACAGTTACATTTAAAATATCACCAACACCAAAGGCATATATAAAGTCAAATGGTATCAAAATTAAGTGGTCAACAGTTGTAAGTGCAGAGAGTTATATAATTTATCGTGCAGAATATAATGATAGCAAGGGTAAATATAACTCTTACAAGAAGATGACAACTGTAAATGGTTCAACAAAAGAGTGGACTGATACAAAAGCAACAAGTGGTAAGAAATATAAATATTGCATCAAGGCTGTAAAGGGTAGTGTAGTATGCTCTAAAGCACAGTCAAATGCGATGTATTTCTTAACAAAAACAACAGTTAAGGCAGCAAAAGCAAAAACTGGTATCAAAGTAAGCTGGACAGAAGTAAAGGGTGCAACAAGCTTCAAGATTTATCGTTCAGAGCTTCAAAATGGTGCTTGGACAAAATTCTCACAGGTTGGCACTGCAAAGTCAAATGTTAAATCATTTACAGATACAACAGTTGTAAGTGGTGTTCAGTATAAATATAAGGTTAAAGCTATCAAGAGCAAAACAGGACAAACAAGCTCTGAAACAGCAGCATTCCTTTATCTTGCAGCACCAGAAGTAACTGTGGCAGTTGTAAGTGATGGCATTAACGTAACCTGGACAGAAAGCGCTGGCGCAACAGAATACGTTGTTTATCGTTCAACTTATGATGCAAAGAAAAAGAAGTGGTCAAGCTTTAAAAAGCAGACTACAACAAGTGCTACTACAACAAGCTACAAAGATACTAAGGCAAAGAGTGGTACAAAATACAAATATTGTGTAAAAGCAAAAAATGGTAGCGCAGTAAGTGCATATCTTACATCAAAATCAGTAAAAAGATAAAATGAAAATCCCTGACAGTTTTTTGTCAGGGATTTTTATAATAAAACACAAAAATTTTTAATAAAACTCTTGATACTTTTGGGATTTTCTGCGATAATAAGATGATATATTATTTTCTATTATAATGAATGGGGTTTACTATGAACTACGATTACAAAGCTTTAGCAAATCTTCTTTTTCCTGATGTAACAGAAACAATAGAAGATTTAGAAAAAAGATATCCCGAAAGAGATTTAAAAGAGGGTGCAAGAGTTACACGTTTTGCACCGAGTCCTACGGGTTATTTACATATAGGTGCATTTTACACTGCACTCGTTAATTTGCTTACAGCAAATGCTACTGGTGGAGTTTCATATTTAAGAATTGAAGATACCGATAAAAAGCGTGAAGTAGTGGATGGCGTTTCTGCTATTGTAGACGGCTTTAAAGATTTTGGTGTGGCATTTACAGAAGGCGTTACTGGTTTTGGTACTGAAAGCGGTAATTATGGACCTTACACACAAAGCCTTCGTGCTGGAATTTATCACGTTGTAGCAAAAGCGTTGGTAGAGCAAGGACTTGCTTATCCGTGCTTCTGTACTTCAGAAGAATTAACAGAGCTTCGTGCAACACAAGAAAAAGACGGTGCTTTAATTACTGGTTACTTTGGTAAATATGCAAAATGCCGTGATTTGACTTTAGAAGAGATTGAAGCAAATCTTAAAGAGAATAAGCCTTATGTTTTACGCTTCCGTTCTGAAGGTCAAGAAGATAAACGAATTATGTTTGAAGATATGATTCGTGGTAAAATTGAAATGCCTGAAAACGTGATTGATGAAGTTTTACTTAAATCAGATGGAATTCCTACTTATCACTTCGCCCATATTTGTGATGACCATTTTATGAGAACAACTCACGTTATCCGTGCAGAAGAGTGGTTATCATCTGTGCCAAAGCATATAGCAATTTTTAAGGCTTGTGGCTTCAAAGTGCCAAAATACGCTCACGTTTCACAAGTTATGAAGCTTGATGAAGAAGATGGTAACAAGAGAAAGATTTCAAAGAGAAAAGACCCTGAAGCAGCAGTTAGTTATTTCTTTGAGGCTGGTTTCCCGAAAGAGAGTATTTTAGAGTATCTCTTGACACTCATAAACTCAAACTTTGAAGATTGGCGTAGAGCAAATCCTACACTTGACATCTATTCTTTCCCGTTCAATCTTAAGAAGATGAGTCCATCGGGTTGCCTTTTTGACCTTGTTAAGCTTAATGATATAAGTAAAAATGTAATTTCTGTTATGAAAGCAGAAACAGTTTACGAGTTGGTAAGCGAATGGGCACAAAAATATGACGAGGATTTCTATAAGGTGTTTACAAAGGATAAAGTATTTTCAACTGAAATGGTAAACATCGACCGTGAAAGCAATAAACCAAGAAAAGATATTGCTAAATGGGAAGAAGTTAAAGAATACTTCTCATATATGTTTAACGAATATTATGTTCCAAACTTTGAGCTTCCGGAAAATATAAAAATGGAAGATGCAAAGGCTATTTTAACTGAATACATTAAGGTGTATGACACTGATGATGACAAAGATATCTGGTTTAATAAAATCAAAGAGCTTTGCGAACCTTTAGGATTTACACCTAATGTTAAAGAATATAAGCAAAGCCCTGAAAGCTTTAAAGGTCATGTCGGCGATGTTTCAACTGTTATCCGTTTGGCAGTTACAGGCAGAAAGAATACACCAGACCTTTACTCAATAATGAAGCTTTTAGGCAAAGACGAAGTAGTTAAAAGATTAAGCTCTATTTAAGGATGGTATAGAAAATGGAAGAAATTATAAATACAGAAGGTTTATCAAACTTTATTCACGACATCATTGACGAAGAATTAAGAGAAGGTGTGAATACCCGTGTTCAGACACGTTTTCCACCTGAACCAAATGGTTATCTTCATATAGGTCACGCAAAGGCTATCTGCATTGACTTTACAACAGCTTTAAAATATGGTGGCGTTTGTAATTTAAGACTTGATGACACAAACCCTGCTAAAGAGGATCTTGAATATGTTGAATCAATCAAAGAAGATATTGAATGGTTAGGCTTCAAGTGGGATAAATGCCTTTTTGCATCAAGTTATTTTGACTTCATTTACGAATGTGCAATTAAGCTTATTAAAGATGGCAAGGCTTATGTTTGTGACCTTTCTGCAGATGAAATCAGAGAATATCGTGGTACTCTTACAGAGCCTGGTAAAAACAGCCCTTACAGAGACAGAAGCGTAGAAGAAAACCTTGATTTATTCGAAAGAATGACTAAAGGTGAATTTAAAGATGGTGAAAAAGTATTAAGAGCAAAAATTGATATGGCTTCACCAAATATGAATATGCGCGACCCTGTTATTTACAGAATTGCTCACGTAGAGCATCACCAGACAGGCAACAAATGGTGTGTTTACCCAATGTATGACTTTGCACACCCACTTTCAGATGCTAAGGAAGAGGTTACTTATTCTCTTTGCTCACTTGAATTTGAAAATCACAGACCTCTTTATAACTGGTTTATTGAACAAATCGGCTTTAAAGAGCCACCAAGACAGATTGAATTTGCAAGACTTAATATTAACTATTGCATTACAAGTAAGCGTAAGAATATCCGCCTTGTTACAGAAAATATGGTTAGTGGCTGGGATGACCCAAGAATGGCTACTATCTGCGGTATGAGAAGACGTGGTTATCCAGCATCATCAATCCGTACATTTATTGAAAAGGTTGGCGTTTCAAAGGCTTATAGCGTTGTTGATTACGGTCTTTTAGAAGCTTGTGTAAGAGATGACCTTAATGCTTCTGCACCAAGAGCAATGGCTGTTTTAGACCCACTTAAGGTTATTATTGATAACTATCCAGAAGGTCAGACAGAAGAAGTTGAGGTTGATGTTCACCCAGAAAGACCAGAGCTTGGTAAAGCAAAAATCACTTTTGGTAAAGAGATTTATGTAGAAAAATCTGACTTTATGATTGAGCCAGTGAAAAAATATTTCAGACTCTTCCCTGGTAATGAGGTTCGTTTCAGAGGTGCATATTTCCTTACCTGTACTTCTTACGACTTAGATGAAAATGGCGAAGTAACTGCAATTCACTGTACTTATGACCCTGCTTCAAAGGGTGGTAACTCACCAGATGGCAGAAAAGTTAAGGGTACAATTCACTGGGCTGGTCCTAATGCATTTAAAGCGGAAGTTCGTCTTTATGACAGACTCTTTACAGTTGAAGACCCAGCTTCTGTTTCAGATGAAGAATTCCCAAGTGTAATTAATAAGGATTCACTTATTGTTCTTAAAGATTGTCTTATTGAAGAAACAATCAAGGACGCTAAGCCTGAAAGCTCATTCCAGTTTATGAGAAATGGTTACTTCTGTGTTGATAAGGATTCAACTCCTGAAAATATGATTTTCAACAGAACAGTTCAACTCAATTCCTCATGGGGTAAATAATAGAAGGGTAGGCTGAATTTATGAAATATGTTTACAAAATAATTTCTGCTGTAAGTTCTTTGGCCGTTTTGCCTGCTATGGTGTTTTCACCAATGATTTATTATTATATATCTTCAGTTGCATTACAAGGCGTTTTTACATTAGCTCAGCTTGTAGGTAGTGATGCATTAGCTAATGCTATGAAGGAGTATGGCTGGGAAAATGTTCCGAAAGGTATTTCTGGTACACTTTCAATATATGATATTGGTGATTTTGCTGTACAATTCGGCGGTGAGGGTAGTTCAGATGAATTTCTTAAAACTGTTGAAATGATGATTCCATCGTTGTTAGCGACGGCTATTGCAATGGTTTTTACAATAGTTTGCGCCGTTGTTACAGTAGTACTTGCTTTTGCTTGTAAGGATAACAGAAAGGTTATTGCATCATCAATTGCCGGCGCAGGATTTTCTTTAATGATTCCTATGCTAATTGAAAATACACTTTATCCTATTACTTCAGGTGCTATAAACTTAGGCAGCTTGTTAAATACTTTTTGGGCACCATTGATTGCTGAAATTGAAGAGCTTTCAGTAGCACCACTTTATTATGTGATACCTGCTCTTTTCGGTTTTGTAGCATTATGGACAATCCTTTATAATGCAACACTCCCTGAAAAAGAAAAAGCAGAAAGATTAAAAATGATTGGTTAAGCTTCAATAATATAAAAACTCTGTATCGATTGTTTTCGATACAGAGTCTTTTTTTATTTGTTTTTCATTGGATTGTTGCTTTGTTTGCTCTGTGAAGCCGTTGCTAAAATCTGTGCATAAATTATTGCGACTGTTTCATAAAGCTCTCTCGGAATCTGGGTTCCGACATCAAGCATACAAAGAACAGATGATGCACTGTCATCACGATAAACCGGAATGCCTTCTGTTTCTGCAATATCAATAATTCTTTCGGCAACCTCGCCATAACCAGAAGCGATAACAATAGGCGCCATATCCTGGTCTTGGTTGTACTTTAAGGCAACCGCTTGTTTTGATTTTGGTGATTCCATTTGCACCATCCTTTCTTCTGAGATTTTAAATTAATCAATATTTATCGTCGAATCCGTCAAAGTTGTAATCATTTGATGAATCATAGTTGTTTATTTCTGGAATTTCCATTGTAGCTTGTGTGCTTACATTTTTTAACTGGAATGCACCGATAATCTGTTTAAGCATCTGAGCCTGACCAGAAAGCTCTTCTGAAGCAGAAGCACTTTCTTCTGAAGTTGCTGAGTTTGTCTGAACAACTGCAGAGATTTGTTCAATACCAGTTTTAAGCTGAGTAACTGCTGTAGCTTGCTCTTCTGAAGCAGAAGCAATTTCATCAATCTTAGCTGAAACGTTGTTAACTTTTTCTACAACCGCAATAAGTGAGCTTGCAGTTTCGTCTGCAATCTTTGTACCATTTTCAATAGCTTTAATAGCACTTTCGATAAGAACTGTTGTGCTCTTTGCTGCCTCTGCAGATTTTGCTGCAAGGTTACGAACTTCATCAGCAACAACTGCGAAGCCTTTACCTGCTGCACCTGCTCTTGCTGCTTCAACTGCTGCATTAAGCGCTAAGATATTTGTCTGGAATGCGATATCGTCAATAGTTTTGATAATTTTGCTGATTTCGTTTGAGGTATTAGTAATGTCATTCATTGCAACAACCATTTCTTGCATCTGAGCATTACTTTCGTTGATACCATCTGAAGCGATATTTGCCTGTTCAGTAGCTTCAACTGCATTCTTAGCAGTGTGATTGATGTGTTCAGAAATTTCAACGATTGTAGCTGAAAGCTCTTCAACACTACTTGCCTGTTCAGTAGCACCTTGTGAAAGTGCCTGTGCACCACTTGCAACCTGGTCTGCGCCATTTGCAACCTGCTCTGAACCCTGATAAATCTGATACATTGTATCGGTTAAATCAACAACAATTTTGTCAAGTGAAGTAAGAAGTGGCTGGAAGCCGCCAACGTAAGCCTCAGCATTATCAGATTCAACATTGAGATTACCTTTTGCAACTTCACCTAAAAGAGCACTCTGGTCATTAATAATGTTGCTCATATTTTCTGTGATTTTAACCGTTGCATTGTAAAGAATACCTGTTTCGTCTTGTGATTTGGTTGAAGGAACAGGAGAATCCAAATCGCCTTCAGCAAGTAATTCAAGTCTTTTTGCGTATTTTTTAACAGGATTTGCAATCATTGTTGAAAGAACAAAGCCATAAGTGATAGCAACTACACAAATGATAATGACGAGTACCATAACAAGGATAGCCATTTTATTGCCTTCTGCTTTTACAGAAGCAACTGTTGCATCACCATCAGCAACTTTTATTTCTAATATTTTATTAAGCGCGGAGTCGATTTTATCATATTCAACATCAAGCTCATCAATGAGTCTTGCCTGAAGTGTTATGATAAGCTCTTTGTCATCGCCTGCTTCACGTGCCGCCATAATATCGGCTGCAACCTTACCATAAGCTTCAAAGGCTGCCTGAGCTTCGGCATAAAGTGCTTTTTCTTCTTCTGTTTTTAAAGTAGGTTCAATAGCGGCAAAATATGTATCAAACTGTTCCTGATACATTGCCATTTGTGAACGGCAGAAATCACGGCGTTCTTCGTCATAGTAAGAAATGTAGTCGTGGATGTATTCATCAATAAGACAGAATGCTTGCACTGTACGGCCAATATCACCCTGAGCAAAACCGTCATTTACGACAACATCATAATAACCATTGTTTAAGGATGCTGTTGACTTACCTGTAAGAATACCCATAAAAAGAACTAAAACAGATACTCCTACGAATGCCGACATAAGCTTGCCTCTGATTGTCATTTTGTTTACATATTTTCTCATATTTAAAACCTCCTCAGATTTTTAAACTGTAACATCTACGCCAACTCGTCTGTATGGAAGTGATTTAAAAACATCCATAAGTGAGCGTGGTTCTTTAATAGTGTCTACTTTAGCCTTGCCAATTCTGTATGTGGAATTTGAAAGTAACTGTGGCAAGCCTCTTACCATAGTCGTAAACTGTGCTTCTAAACCTTTAGGACAATAAAGATTCAAATCGAGTGATTTTGAAGCTTCGTGAGCAAAAAACTCGACTTCAAATCGCCCTACCCCATCTATATCCATAACCATTAAGAAGTGAATTCCTTTGCCTTTACGACTACTTTCGGGGTAATCGTTTTCATCACTTTGTGGGTTAATCCACATTTCAGCAAAAGAACGTACATCTCCGAAAACAGATGGTATAATAAAATGTAATAATGGGGTGAAGTTGCAAGGCGAGGACAGAAGACTATGCAATATCTGTTCAGTTTTTGCAATATCTGTAACACTTTCTTTACTTGAAGCTGTCTGGAAATTAAGCAAAGAAACAAGTGAATCGATAACCTTTGAATGGAAAGGTGATGCTTCGTGAGTGAGTCTGTGGAAACCACCAGTCTGATATCTGTTTGTGAATTCATCAATAAGTCGTGTTAATTCACGTCGGTCATCAAGATTTATAAGACGTTTAAGATTGAAGGTTGCTTCTTTGAAGAAATCAATATTATCGTTGAATCTTGAAAGATTGTAGACTGTAATTGAAACGTTTTTTGCAAGTTTTGGTGTGAAGAATATACTTTCTTCGATTTCCTTAAGAACAGAAAGTGTTTCTGCTTTTAACTGTGGAAAATTTTCATACGCTTCATTAGATGAGAATTTTATTATAAGGTTAGTTAATTTACTTACTAAATCCTGACTTGTAGAAACGTTGTTTTTTATAAAAGTAAGATTGTTTATAACAGCACCGAGAATATCGTCTTTATAAACAAGGTTATTTATTGATTTAAGTTCATTTGCAACAGCTTTTAAAAGTGGTGTGTTGTCAGGGTTTTCTGAACAGAGCTTTCTGAGTAAATCAAAAATTTCACCTTTGAAGCCAGTGGATTCTTTTTCCTGACGGACCATTTCATTAGCAATATCTTCAGGTGGGACAAACATACCATTTACATATTGCTCAATCTGCTCAGTGGTAGTTGTATTTTTTGCTGTAAGCAGTTTGAAGGTTTCTTCTAACAGATATATGTTTTTTAGATATGTCGCCGCAACGGCAGGGTCCCTTAAAAGAGTGAGAAGAAGAGTGGGTGTATCCTGACCTTCGAGGAAATTTGTGTTGTGTTTTAAAATCTCACTCTGGTTATGAGTCTGTATAACTTTCGTAGGGTCTAATATGTTAAAAGGAACAGTAGGTTCAACCTGCGGTTTCAGTTGGGCAGATTGATTTTTATTGACATAAGGTGTAACTATTCTTAAAACATCAGCCAACCAAAACAACTCCTTTTTGCAAAATTTTAATAAAGTACATAGTAATTCTATATTAATACAATTTATAATATAGCACAAAAAAATAGATAAAATCAAGTTATTTTGTCAAAATATATAAAAAACTCTTGATTTTTTCTGAAAATAATGGTTAAATATATTATAGGTATATTGTAATTTGGTGCAGATATGTGCTATAATTGCAATATGGAAATTTAAGGAGGTCTTACAATATGGGAATTGTTGAACCCGGAATGGAAGCCATGTTGGATGTTTTTGTCCATGAAACCGACACTATGTTAGAGGAATTGGACGAGGTTCTTATTGTCTCTGAAAAAGCTCACAATATTGATGATGACAATATTAATACGATTTTCAGAATTACACATACGATTAAGGGCTCTGCTGCTATGATGAACTTTGAGGGAATGTCAAATCTTGCACACTCCATCGAAGATGTTTTCTACATACTCAGAGATAATCCAGAAAAACTTAAAGTTGTTTTTGATACAATATTTGACCTTGTGTTCCAGTCATCTGATTTTCTTAAAGATGAACTTAATCAGATTCGCACAGGTGTATATGAGCCAGGCGATCCGACTGAACTTATTGATAAGATTCACGAGCAGGTTGCTATATTAAAGGGGGAAGCACCGGCAGAGAGTACCGAGGAAGTAGAAACTGTTGAATCTGCACCAGCTGTAGAAGCTGACGAAAATTCAGAAACACTTCATATTTTCTTTGACGATGGTTGTCAGATGGAAAATATACGTGGATTTATGATTGTAACTCAACTTGAAAAGGTTTGCGATTCGGTTAAAACTATCCCAGCAAATATTGAAAATGACCCTGAAACAGCTGCCGAAATTGAGAAAAAAGGTTTGTTTATCACAATAACACCAGCAGATGCTTTGCAGGAAGCTATTGAAACTGTTGAGTCAGCGTTAAGTGTTAAAAGCTACGAGGTTGTAGCTAAAAGCGATACGGTTTCAGAAACTGCACCTGTTGAAACTCCACAACAAATTGAAGCAGAGTTAAAGGCTGCTGGTATTGAAGAAATAAAAACTGAAGCTATTGCTAAAGAAGTTGCGGCAGCAAAAGCAGCGGTAGCACCACAAGCAAAAGCAAATCAACCAAAGGTTCAGGCAAAAGAAAATGCAAAGCAAAGTCTTTTAAGTGTTAATCAGGCTAAGTTAGATAAACTTATGGACCTTGTTGGTGAAATTGTTACAACTGAGTCTATGGTTGCACGTAACCCTGATATTCAGGATTTAAAACTTGACAACTTCACAAAATCTCTTCGTGAGTTAGATAAATTGACTGATGAGCTTCAGGATATTGTTATGTCAATAAGAATGGTGCCTCTTCAGGGTACATTCCATAAGATGAGCCGTATCGTTCGTGATATGAGTAAAAAGCTTGATAAAAAGGTTGAGCTCGTTACAATAGGTGAAGATACAGAGGTTGATAAAACAATCAACGATACTATTGTTGACCCACTTATGCATATGGTAAGAAACTCTGTTGACCACGCTATTGAGTCACCAGAACGTCGTAGAGAATTAGGTAAACCTGAAACAGGTACAGTTACTCTTTATGCACGTAATGCGGGTGGTGAGATTTTAATTGACGTTGCTGACGATGGTTCAGGTCTTGACCCACAGAAGCTTATTGCAAAAGCAAAAGAAAAGGGTATTTTAACAAAACCTGAAAGTGAATATACTGATAAAGAAGCATTCCAGCTCATTATGGCTGCAGGCTTCTCAACTAACACTACTGTTACTGAGTTCTCAGGCAGAGGCGTTGGTATGGACGTTGTAAGAAAGAATATTGAACAGATTAATGGTTCTATTTCAATAAACAGCGTTAAAGATGAAGGTACAACATTTACTATTAAAATTCCTCTTACAATTGCTATTGTTGATGGTATGAATATTGGTGTTGGCAACAACATCTTCACTTTACCAATTACATCAATCAAGCAGTTGTTCAGATTAACTGATGAATCTTCTATCGTTAAAAACACCAATGGTGCTGAAATGATTATGATTCGTGGTGAGTGTTACCCGATTTATAGATTACATAAGGTATTTGGTATAGGCGACTCAGAAAAACCATTTACAGATGGTCTTCTTATTCAGGTTGAAAGCGGTAATGGTAACGCTTGCTTCTTCGCTGATGAACTTTTAGGCGAATATCAGGTTGTTGTAAAACCATTCCCATCACTTTTCAATCATTATGGTTTGAAGAAAATGGGTCTTTCTGGTTGTAGTATTTTGGGCGATGGTAGCATAAGCCTTATTATAGATGCTGCAACTCTTATAGCAAACAATAAGAAATAATCTTATCTTAAGGAGAAATTTATTATGAACGAAAATGCAACAATGAACACAGATGTAATTGAGGAATTAAGCAATAGATACTTATTATTCAGAATAGACGAAGCTTATTATGGCTTATCTCTTACATCAGTAAGAGAAATTATTCAGGTTCCGAAAATCACAGATATTCCAGGTACACCTGAATACGTTAAAGGTATTATCAACCTTCGTGGTGGCGTAGTTCCTGTAATTGATGTTCGTCTTAAATTCGCAATGCCAGAGCGTGAATACGACAGCCAGACTTGTATTGTAGTTTTAGAAGTTAATGATACAAGCGTAGGTTTGATTGTTGACCGTGTTTCTGAGGTTGTTACAGTAGAGCAGGAACAACTTGTTGCACCACCAGATATGGGTGATGTAGTAAGCAATTATCTTGATTCAGTTTCTGAAATCGGCGATAAGATTGTTCTCAATATTGATTGCGATAAATTCTTAGAGCAAGATGTTAACTCTCTTCAATTATAATTAATGTAATTAAATCACAACAAAACAAAGCCATAAGAGGCTTTGTTTTGTTATACAAAAAGGATGACGCTTATGGTTGCTCAGAATAGTCCGATAGTTAATATCACTGATGCCGAATTTGAAAAAATTGTGTCATTTGTTTACAGAACTTATGGCATAGATTTAAGAAAGAAAAGGCAGTTAATAGAAGGCAGACTTTCTCAGACTCTTAAAACAAAAGGCTTTATGAGTTTTGACCAGTACTTCAATATGCTTCTTAATGATAAGAGTGGTACTGAAATGAATTTGTTTTTAAACAAAATCACTACTAACCATTCATATTTCGGCAGAGAAAATGAACATTTTGATTTTCTTCAGAATGTTGCACTTCCGGACCTTGAAAAACGTAGACAAAGAGAGCTTCGTATCTGGAGTGCTGGTTGTTCTGCAGGTCAGGAAGCTTACAATATAGCTATGACAATCGATCAGTACTTTGGTCCGAGAAAATCTCAATGGGATACAAGAATACTCGCAACAGATATTTCTACTGCGGTGCTTGAAAAAGCTAAACTTGGTGTGTATTCTGCTGATAATCTTACAGATTTACCACCAGCTTGGCGTACAAAATATTTTAAAATGCAGCCTGATGGAACTTATCAGATTTCTGAAGCGATGCGCAAAGAAGTTATTTTTAAAATATTTAATCTTATGGACCAGATTGTTTATAAGAAACCATTTGATATAATTTTCTGCCGTAACGTTATGATATATTTTGATGCTGAAACAACAAATAAACTTGTAAAAAGATTTTATGATGCTACTGCAGAAGGCGGCTATTTGTTTATTGGTCATTCTGAGTCAATAGACAAAGAATACACAGGCTATACCTATGTTAAGCCTTCTACATATCAGAAAATTACGAAAAAATAATGAAAGTCGGTGAATAGATTGTCAATTAAGGTTCTTATTGTTGACGACTCTATTATTTTCAGAACTAAATTACAGCTATCTTTGAGTCAGGATAAAGAAATTGAAGTTGTTGGCAGTGCTATCAATGCTAAAGATGCAATGGGTAAGATTGAAGAATTGAACCCTGATGTTGTAACTCTTGACGTTGAAATGCCAGGTATGAATGGTATTGAGTTCTTGAAAACTCTTATACCAAAAAGACAGATTCCTGTAGTTGTTGTAAGTTCACTCCCTATAAATGCTCTTGACGCTCTTGATGCGGGTGCAGTTGATTTCGTTAAAAAACCTGATGCAAGTCAGGAGGCTATTAAAGAATTCTTCGTTGAATTAACTGAAAAAGTTAAAGTTGCTTCAAAGGCAAAGGTTAAAAGAATGAAGCCAGTTGCTGAGGTTACACAAAAACCATCAGCGGTATCTTCTTTAGCTTCTATGGCAAGCATCAGTGCAAGTAGTAAGGCTGTTATTGCTATAGGTGCTTCAACAGGTGGTACAGAAGCTATCATTGAGGTAGTTAAAGATTTTCCCGCAAATACTCCGGGTGTTGTTATTGTTCAGCATATGCCACCTAAATTTACAGACCTTTATGCACAAAGACTTGATAAAATCTGTAAAATGCGCGTTAAAGAAGCTGAAGATTATGACAGAGTTGTACCTGGTCAGATAATAATTGCTGCAGGTGAATATCATCTTACATTAAAGCAGGATGCGAAAGGCTATTATATAAGAAGTCAGCGTGGCGAAAAAGTCAGCGGACACTGCCCTTCAGTTGATGTAATGTTTGATTCTGTTGCTAAAACAGCAGGTAAAAACGCCGTGGGTGTTATTCTTACTGGTATGGGTGCTGATGGTGCAAAGGGAATTAAGTTCCTTAAGGATACAGGTGCTTATACAATCGGGCAGGATAAAGAAACCTGTGTTGTTTATGGTATGCCAATGGAAGCATATAAAATTGGTGGTATTTCACGCCAGTTACCATTAGACCAGATTGGTTCTGAGGTAATTTATCAGGTAAACAAAATAAAATAAGTTGAAAATCGAAAGTTTCGGAAGTCCTACGGACTTGATTATAATTAAATATAAGTAAAAATAAATTCTATCATTTTCAGTTTACGATGGACTGAAAATGATAGAATTTTTATGTTTTGTATTTACTGTTTTTGATTGTTGTAAATAAAAAGTGAACTAACCATTACAACTAATTATTATAATTGCCAACGCAGTTCCGAAACTATTCACTATTCATTATTCACTCTTCACTTGAGCGAAGCTCTTAGTGTTGCGGATTTGAACGAAGATTTATAACCGCTTTAATGAGAGCGTCTGTAATAGCTTTTTGCGGAATTTCTTCTTCAGCCCTTCTTAATTCTTCAGGTGTACCTGATACATATTTTGACTCAGCAGCATTTAATGCGAATGCAACAACGTAGCATTTACATTTATCGCAAGTACATACGTTGAATTTCTTCATAGCCGAATCAAGATAACCTAAAATTAAATTTTCCATTATATTTATAACAGAAATCTCATTTTCGGGCTCGCACACATACGTGCTTGAGAAAACTTTTTTACGAAGTGCCTGAAAGGCGTCGTGGTTATTTTTCTCTTCTTCTGTTGCTGTGTCACCTATATGGTTTGTCTGATATACAGTTGAAAAGGGATTGTCAGCAATAGCGGGTAAAATCTTTTGGAACATAAGGTCTTTGTCGAGTTCTCTTTTGGATTTAGCCATTATAAAAGCCCCCTTTCAAAAAGCTCATCTACTAAAGCGATGTAATCCTTTACAACAGGATTTTTTGGAGCGAATTCAATTAAATCTTCCTGTGCGGCAGTCATGGCATTTGTTATAACTGTACTGTGACGGATTACCGTGTCAAGCAATGTCATATTTAGATTTTCGCAAAGCTTTACAGCGGTTTCTCTTGCAACACGGCTTAATTCTTCGCGTGGATAATAACGACAAAGGAACATACCGCCTAACACAAGCTCAGGGTTAATTGCCTGTTTGATTCTGCTTATTGTTTCGTGAACCTGAATAACACCCTGTAAACTGAAAAAGTCACAAAGGGCAGGAATTAAAACTAAATTGGATGCTACAAGAACATTGGCGGAAATAAGACCTAATTCAGGTGGGGAGTCAATGATTATATAGTCGTACATTGAATCGAGTGGCTTCAATGCTTCTTTTAGCAGGCTTTCTGAGCCCGGACCATAATATTCTTTTTCGATGTTACCTAAAAGCCCGTCTGTAGGGAGAATATCTATTACAGATGTATGCTGAATAGCATCGATTACATTAACCCTGTTTTTTATAACGTCGTAAATTGTAGGGCTTTCGCGTGTTTCTGCACCGACACTATAAGAAAAATAACTTTGTTTATCAAAATCCACGCCAAGCACTTTGTAATTATTGTGTTTTAAGCAAACAGCTATAGCGTTTGCAGACGAAGTTTTGCCTACGCCGCCTTTTTCATTTATCAAAGAAATTATCTTTGCCAAGAAAATCACTCCTTAATACTTAATTATAACATATCGTCAAAAAAAATAAAAGACTAAATATAAAAAATAATAAAAACAAAAAAATATCAAAAAAATTGAAAAAATTTTGTTTTTTTGCTTTAGTTTTTTAAAATTCGTAGAACAATTATAAGTGAGATATAAAAACAAGAGCAGAAGTGTCTCTTGTCGGCGTATAAATTTATCCTAAAAGGAGGAAAAATTCGTGGATATTAATTCAATCAGAAATTACTACACAAGAAACAATGTGAACAGCGTTTACTCAAAGGATGTAGCTGTTAAATCTTCAGAAGCAACTGTTAAGGCTTCTAATACAGACATTGTTGATTTTGGTGCTAAAGGTAGCGAAAAAACAACTTATGAAAAAGCTGTTATGAATTACAAGGTAGCTTATAACAAACCTGCTGATTCAGAAAGAATTAAAGAATTAAAAGAAAAATATCAGGGTGACGCTTGTCCGATTTCTTCTACTGAAATTGCTGGTGCAATTATGAGCAACGTAATCGGATTCAGTCGATAATGGAGAAAATAATGCAGGATAACATTAAGAAATACAAAGCTGTTTTAGAAGATTGCCTTGTTGAGTGTAGAAAAATGCTTGATTTTGAAACAGAAAAAAGACGTGCGCTTTTAGATAGTGATATGAATAATCTCAGCGCAGTTCTTCAAGCTCAACAGGCTACTATGATGAAGCTCGAAAATTTAGAAAAGAAAAGAATTGCGGCACAAGAAAAAGCAGGCTTCAGTGATATGAAAGCTGAAGAAATAATCGAAAAAATAACAGATGAAAAAGAAAAACAGAGTTTCACTTCTACAGTAAATGAATTAAGAACACTTGTTGAAGAAATACAAAGACTCAACCAAATTTCAATAGATATTGCAAAATCAAACCTCAAAATAGCGAATACGATTTTGCAACAGCAGCCGAATGAAACTACAGGTGTATATACATCAACCGGCTCAAACGCCAAGTGGGCGAGCTCATCGTTCGAAGAAAAAATATAAGGCGTACAAATTGTTTTAAGGAGTGTTAGATTTGAGACCTACCTTTATGGGAATTGAAACTGCCAAAAGTTCAGTTTTTACAAATCAGAAATCTTTAGATATAGTTGGTAACAACCTTGCAAACGTTGATACAGAAGGATATACTCGTCAAAGAGTTGACAGAGCAGTTATTGCAGTAAACACTTCTACTCAGCGTGTTGCATACGACGGAATCGGTCTTGCAGGTCAGGGCGTTAAGGCTACAAGCATCAGTCAGATGAGAGATGCCTTCCTTGATAAGAGATTCAGAGAAGAAAATTCTCAGGCTATGTTCCACGACCAATCAGCTACAATTCTTTCAGATATTCAGAGTGCTTTGGGCGATGGTGCTGACGTTACTGACCAGTCTGGTCTTATGGGTGCTATCGAGCAGATTTATCAGAATCTCCAGAACTTCATCAGTTCACCGGTTTCTGACTCAGAAGCAAACCTTGTAATGTCTGCTTTCAAGAACTTAACTCAGGTTCTTTCACAAATGAATTCAAGACTTGATAACGTTCTTAAACAACAGTACACAGATATGACTGTTACTATTGATAAAACTAACAGTATTTTAGAGCAGATTGCTCACATAAATAAAACGCTTCGTGATAATATTGCAACAGATAATGATTATCAGTCAAACGAATTGTTAGACCAGAGAAATCTTCTTTTAGATGAGCTTTCAGAGTACTGTGATATTCACGTTACTGAAAATATGGATGGTACTATTGATGTTGACATTGGTGACCACAATGCAATAGATGGTGTTAAGTATAATGTTCTTAACCTTTATCAGAATCAGGATGGCACAGTTGCTGTTACATGGAGTGATACAGGTAAGAATGTAGGTCTTACAGGCGGTACAATTCACGCTTATATTGAGTTTCTCAATGGTCGTGGCCCTTGTATGCAGAGTGGCAACGAAACTTCTGCAAATGGTCTTATGTACTATCGTGACAGAATTGATTCAATTGCAAGTGCTTTTGCAAGAATTGCAAACAATTCAATTCCTGAATATGATGAAACAACAGGTCAGCCTAAAGTTGATGAAGAAGGCAGAACGGTTTACAAGATTTTGCTTGCAGCAAAAACTGAAAGTGGTAAAACAAACTCAAAAGCACCTGTTACAGCAGCGAATATTTCTCTCAGTGATGAGTGGGTAAATAATGCAGCTGGTTACTTCATTTATAACAGAGCAGAAACAATTGAAGATTATGCTTCTAACTTAGCATCTGCTCTTATCGAAGATAAATTTACATTCGAAGCTTACGGCGAAACCTTTACAGGTACGTTTGCTGAATATGAAATTGATTTCTTAGGTAAGCTTGCTACAGAAATCAGCTTCCAGGAAGGCAGACACGATGCAACAGAGCTTGTTGCAAACGACTTCCAGGGTCAGAGAGATTCAATATCAGCAGTTTCATCTGACGAAGAAGCAGCAGACTTGATTGTTTACCAGAAAGCGTACGAAGCAGCTTCACGTTTAATGACAGCAATGGATGATTTGCTTGATACAATAATTAACAGAATGGGTCGAGTAGGACTTTAATCTTGAGAAAGGATGATAATTAAATGAGAGTTGCAGATAAAACAACACAAAGAAATTATCTTAAATATCTCAACAATGCAAGAAATGACTATGCAGAAACAAATATGAAGCTTGCTTCTGGTAATCGTTTTATAAAATTGTCAGATGACGTTTCAGCAGGTACAAGAATGCTTAACTCAAGAGTTGAGCTTTTCAAATCTGAAAAACAACTTTCTAACGTTCAGGCTATTAACAGCGAATTTAAAGCAGTTGAAGACTCAATGATGTCTATGAACGACGTTCTTAATGAGATTATTGGTACAAAGCTTATTAAAGCAGCAACTGAAACAACTGGAGATGTTGGTAGGGTTACAATAGCATCCGAAATTAAGTCTATGAAAGAAGAGCTTATTCAGTTTGCTAATATGAAATTTGCTACTAAATATCCGTTTGGTGGTTCTACAGCGAAGGTTGCACCATTTTCATTTAGTGATGATGGTAAACTTCTTTATAATGGTATCGATGTTGACAGCGTCCAACAACGAACTGATGGTAGTCGTTACTATGTTGATGCGAACGGTGTTGAACAGGATATTGCAATGGATAATCCACTTTACCTTGATATCGGCTTAGGCGTTCGTGTTGATGGTGACTCCTTTAACTCAGTTTCTGGTTTCGAAGCATCATTTTCTGGTATTCAGGTTTTGGGATTTGGTACAACCGATGATGGTATGTCAAACAATATAATAAATATATTGACCGATATTGAGAAAGTATTAAATAACTTTGATGAGGAAGAATTTGGTAAACTACAGGCCCACCTTACAGACCGAGTTGATGTTTTCAGAACGAATGTTACTGATATAGGTGCAAAAACCAACTTCCTTGATACAATGGAAACAAGACTTCAGAATCAGGTTGATAACTACAAATTCAGAATTGATGAGCTTGTTGGTATCAACGATGCTGAAGAAGCAACAAATCAGTCTATGAATGACTACATTTTAAAAGCAGTTATTCAGATGGGTTCAAAAATACTTCCTGTTTCATTATGGGATTATTTAAGATAAAAATATTAGAACATAAACGAATTAAATGGATTTAATTTTAGATTAGAAGAAGGGATTTAAATGCAAGTTATTGAAATTAAGACTACCCCTGGTAAGTACGAATTAGAAGTAACTCCTGCAAAGTTAGAGTACGATAACGATACTATACGTGATATGCACGTGCAGACGACTCCATCTACTTTGAAAATAGATGCGAAGAATATATCTGTTAAAATCGATAGTTATGAAAGCCGTAAATCAATCGGTCTTATGACTATGGGTGACAGAATAAGCTATGAAGCAAATCGCGGTAAACAGCATGCAGCTGAAAAAACAAGGGAATATGTAAGTATTGGTCAGCAAATGTCTAATATTCACGAGGGCGCTAATATTCCTTCTATTATTGCTCAGAAAAGACTTGCTGAAACTAATCCACAGCTTGTTACAGCATTCTTCCCAAGTGTAGGACCTAATATATCTTGGGAGCCAAATGAACTTAATTTAGATTATAAGCCTGCTGATGTAGATATAAACTGGCAGGAGCTTGACCGTTCAATGACATATATTGCGGGTAGTGTTAAGTTTAATGTTGTTCAAAGAGCAAGCGTGGATATTGAATATGTTGGTGGTCCTAATTATTTTCCAAAAAGTTCAGCTCCTGATGCTGAGTAAGTTTTAATAACCTCAAGGAGTTTAAATTATGATTTATAAAACAAGAGATTTCGGCGAAAGAGAAATTCCCGATTCAAAAGTTTTAATTTTTAAACAACCAATTTTTGGTTTTGATGATTATACAAGATACACATTGATTTTCGATGAAGAAATCGGTGAACAAATTGTTTGGCTTCAATCGTTAGAAGAACCAGAACTTTGTTTCTTGTTGTTCGATCCATCAATGTTTGAAGCGTTTTATAAGCCAGAAATTACAGAAGATACAGAAAAAAGTTTGGGCGCAGGTGATTACGCTTGTTGGGTTGTTCTTTCTGTAAAAGAAGATTTTAATGAATCAACAGTAAATCTTAAAAGCCCTATTGTAATCAATACATCAACAGGTGTTGCGGTTCAGACCATTTTAGAGCAGGATTACTCAGTACGACATCCTGTTTTAGAAGGGGGTAAATAAGATGTTATTGTTAACCCGAAAAGAAGGCGAATCTTTAATAATTGAAGTTGAAGGTCTTAAAGAACCCATTGAATTAAAAATTGTTGATATAAATAATCAGGTAAGAGTAGGTGTTACAGCACCTAAAGAATGTAAAATCTGGCGTGAGGAATTATATCAGACGATTCAGGCAAACAAGCAAGCAGCGGCTTCTGTACCTGCGATGCCAAAGGCAAATCTTAAATCTATGGTACAGAAATTTAATAAATAGTAAAGAAGGGAGTGTTCGATATGTCTTTAGTTGAAGATGTAATCGGTTGCCTCCAAGAAAAAACAAGACTTCTTTCAGAGGTTGAAAAAATAACAGAGTCAATGGCAGTTGTGCCACAAGAAGAGCTTTTAAGTTGTACCGAAAAACGAGGTAAGCTTATTGATGAAATTAAACTGTTAGATGATAAGCTTCGTGAGTTTGCAAGTATGAATAATGAAGTAAGAAGTGTGCTAAACAATGCTTGCGAAAAAAGTGATTTAACAGAAGAGCTCTCTAAAGTTTACATTGAAGTTCTTTCTGTAAATGCTGTATTAAACAGAATAAACAGTAATGACGATGTTATAAAAAATAGAATAGAGTATGAACGAGAAAAAATTCTTAACAAAATTCAGAATTTTAATCAGGGCGGCGAAGCTGCTACTCAGAGATATTATAAATCTGTTCACGGCACAAGTTTTGCGACAGTAAACGTTTCAAGAAATATTAAGATATAATCTGATTACTAACAAAAGGAGTTGTTTTTATGAATGTTAATAACACAACATCTTCAGTAAGCTCAAACAATGGCTTTTCAGGTATGATTTCTGGTATGGATACCGATAGTTTAGTTGAAAAATTATTATCTGGTACTCAATCAAAAATTGATAAACAAAAAGGTTTAAAAACTCAGACAGAATGGAAAATAGAAAACTATCGTGATGTTATTACACAAATCAATAGTTTTTCGAGTAAATATTTTAACACTTCTTATGGTGCAAGCAGTAAAAATAATTTAGCGTCATCAGCATTCTTTAATGCAATGACTTCTAAAGTTACTGGTGGTAATGCAGTTAGAATTATATCTTCTGCAGCAGGTGCTTCTACAGAAGATATGAACATAATTGTAAAACAACTTGCTTCTAAGGCAAAGTTATCATCTTCTGTTAATGTAAGTGGCGAATCTGTTCTTAAAGGTGGCAAAGTTGACGTTGACCAAATTAAGTCAGTAATTGATACAAATGGTGAGTTTACTTTTACACTTTCATTAGACGGTGCACAGAAAGCTATAACTCTTAAAACAGAAGATATTACAGATGCTGATGGTAATATAACCGAAGATTCTGTTATCAGTGCGTTAGAAACAGAAGTTTCTCAGAAGTTCGGTGGTTATGTAAAAGTTAATGTGGCAGAAGTTGATGGTGCTAAAAATTTAAGTTTAGCAATTGATTTCAATGGTGAAAAAGGTCACGAATTAAGAGTTACCGGTTCTAATGCAGGTGCACTTGGTTTGGAGCCTGGTGCTTCAACAAGAATCAGTACATCTTCTAAGTTGAGTTCATTAGGCTTAACTGGTGACAGCTTCTCATTCGAAATAAATGGTGAGGAATTCAGTTTCACAGGTGAAAATACAATAGCTGATGTAATCAGCGCTGTAAATAAGAGTGATGCTGGTGTAAAACTTTCATACTCATCAATCTCAGATTCATTCTCAATAGAAGCTACAGAATCTGGTTCAAAATATGGCATAAATATAACAGAAACCTCAGGCGATTTCTTGTCAAAGATTTTCGGTGCTGATAAGTTTGAAAATGGTGCTCTTAAATCAGGTGCAGTTACCGCAGGTACAGATGCAATTGTTTCAATTAATGGTAATGAGTTCTCAAGAACCTCAAATAATTTTACAATTGAAGGCGTTACATTACAACTTACAGAGGTAAGTCAGGCTAAATATGATGCTGCTGGTAACGTGATTGGTTATGAAGAAACAAAAGTTACAACAGAGCGTAATACAGATGCTATTTTTGATACAATCAAGTCTTTTGTTGAAGATTACAACAAAATGATTGAAAAACTTAATGGTTATGTAAACGCAGACCCTACATATCGTAAATATGCACCATTAACAGATGCTCAGAGAGATGAAATGACCGAAAGTCAGATTGAAAAATGGGAAGAAAAATCAAAACAAGGTCTTCTTTATGGTGACTCAACAATTCGTGGTTTCCTTCAGAATATGAGAAGTGCTCTCTACACTAAATCAACAACTTCAAAAATTGCTCTTTATGATATTGGCATTGAAACATCAAGTAACAAAGAAGACAGAGGTAAGCTTGTTATTGATGAAGAGGCTCTTAAAAAAGCACTTTCAGAGAATATTGAAGAAGTTGAAAAATTATTTGTTGGTGAAAATGGTCTTTCAGAAAAGCTTTCTGATATAATGGATAAAACTGCTAAAGTCAGTGCAGCAACTCCTGGCGAATTAGTTCGCATTGCTGGTGCAAAAGAACTAAAAGCAACTCAGACTAACTCTACACTTGCTGCAGAACTTAAAAGAATTGACGATAGGATTTCACTTCTTAACACAAGATATAACAAAGAAAAAGATAGATATTGGAAGCAATTTAATGCTATGGAAACTATCATTTCTAACTATAGTTCACAGAGTGCATATTTAGGTCAACAATTTACCTATTGATTTTTTCAGAGAAATAGTATAAAATGAGGGTGTATTATGGTAAATAATCCGTACCAACAGTACAAACAGCAGTATCAGCAACAATCTGTTATGTCAATGACTGCTGTAGAAATGCTTACTGCATTGTACGATGCTGCAATGAAGGATTTTGAATTAGCAAAGGTTGCCCATAGTAAAAATGATATTATGGGAGTTAACAAAAATCTTCAGAAGGCACAAGCTATTTTCAGATATTTAAGAGGTAATCTCGATTTTAAGTATGATATCTCTAAAAATCTTGACCAGCTTTATGAGTATTTCTTGAATGTTGCTATTCAGGCGAATATCAAAAAAGATTTTTCTCAGGTTGATGATGTTATAGCTATGATAAAAGAGCTTCGTGATACATACGTTCAGGCTGATAAAATCGCTCGTACATCAGGCGCAGTAGTGTAATAAAGTTAAACTTAAGGTGACGGGAGTTGAACACCGCACGGTTTTGGAAGACAAAAATTCCCACTAACATCGTCAAAACTCTTGAAATACGACAGTATTCCTGCAAGTTTTTCCTTGTTACTGAAAATTTTTTAGTCTTACAAAACTGCAAGCACCTAAAATTGTAAAGATTTTGGTGCAGTAAGGTGTTTCTTTGGCGCAGTCATACTGACGTATAACAAGACAAAAAACGGCTTAATGTGCCGAAAGATTTAAATTTTAGGCGTACGGGGTTCGACTCCCGTCACCTTACTCTAAGGAGAACCCTACTATGTTTTTTAACTCATATAATTTCAAATTACTCGAGGCGGGTACAAATCTTACTTGGACAAAGCAGGAACTTCACATGCAGAATATCGCAAACGTTGAAACTCCTGGTTATAAAGCAAAGCAGCTTGACTTTGTTAATGTTTTAAGTGAAGAAAGACGAAATGTAACTGCTCAGAATATTATTGAAACTCAGGTTGTTGATGACCCAACGGCTTCAACACGCTCTGATGGTAATAACGTTAATATGGAAAAAGAAAGTATCGAGCTTTATAAATCTTATGCGCAATATAGTATGTTGCTTGGTAAGGTTAAATCAGAGTTTGATAAATTCGGTTACGTATTAAACAGTAATATGAAATAAGGTGATTAATTATGGGATTTTGTAATTCTTTAAATATAGTTGGTTCTGCTTTAACAGCTGAACGCTTCAGAACAGATATTATTACACAAAATATAGCAAATGAAAAAACAACAATGACCGAAAGCGGTGAGCCATACAGAAGGCAGCAGGTTGTTTTACAGGAACGTGCAATGACCTTCGCTGACGAGCTTTCAAATGCTCAGGGCGGTGGCGTAAGAGTTGCTGAGGTTGTTGAAAGCGAACGTGAGTTTACAAAGGTTTATGACCCAACAAACCCACTTGCAGATGAAAATGGCTATGTTACATATTCAAATGTTGATACAACAGAAGAAATGATTGATTTGATGGCAGCATCTAATGCTTATCAGGCAAACTTAACTGCTTTATCTGTTGTAAAATCAATGATAACAAAAACTTTAGAGTTGAAAAAGTAATAAAATTTACAAGAACTTTTTGGAGTTTTTTCCAAAAAGTTCTTTTTTTATTGTTTTTATTCATAAAACAGACAAAAAATATTGCTAAATCTCATTTTTTGTGTTAATATTGTACTATATTGGTGGATTATACACATTTATGGGGGCTGTAGTATGAATGAGACCAATTTTAAAATTGTAGATTTTGTAAAAAGTATTTTTACTTCTCATCTTGAAGATAAAAATATTGATGAAAGCTACAAGAATTTCACTGATGATGCGGATATCTATGGTTTAGTACAGAGTGGCAGTATCCATGGCTTACCTGCGATTAAAGCAGCTTTAAAGACTTTTTTGACATTGACAAATGTAAATTGTACATTAACCTTCAGTGAAGAATCAGAAAAGTTTATGTCACCTAATATTTATTTAGTAAACTTTGTTATGGATGTAAAGCATACCGAAACAGAGCAAGTGTTAGTGTTGCGTATTTCTGCGGTAGTAGTTGAAAACAATGATGATTTTAAAATATCTTCTCTCAATATTACTGTTGTTGACAGGAACTCAATGCCTTTACGCTATTTTGTTGATGAGGTTGAGTTGGGATACGAATCTGAGCTTTATCGTGATATATTGAGCGAAGATGTAAGTGCTGGTATTTTAGGTTGCTTTAACGAAGAAGGCTTTCCACTTTATGTAGTTGACGATAATTTTGTAAAAATACTTGGTTATTCTAATAAGAAAGAACTTTTATTAGATATGAATAGTGATATTACAAATATTGTTTATCGTGACGATTTGCCTCGTGTTCAGGAGTATTTAAAAAGTTGCACTGAACCTGGTGATAAATATGAGATTACATATCGTGTAAGAAAGAAAAACGGCAGATTTATCTGGATTAAAGACAATGGTAAAATTGTAAAGGCTCAAGATAAAATTGCATTAGTTGGTGTTTGCCACGATGTTACTGAGAATATTGAGAACAAGCAAAAACTTAAAGATACGGAAAATCGCTTTAAGCTTGCAATCAGCGGTGCAAAAATGCTTGTCTGGGAATACGATATCAAAAACAAGTGTGCCCGTTACCCTCAGGGTACAGAAATTGGTGAAATTGGCAGAGAAGTTATTCTTTACGATTTTCCAGACAGACTTTTTAATAACGGAACAGTAATAGAGGAGCAACAAGAAGAATTCAAAGAATTTTATAATCGTGTTAATTTTGGTGAAGAAAAGGAGTTAAGAGGTACTTTCTGGATGCTCAACTCAACCTCAAATATCAAAAGGTGTGTTGAAATTTCATATTCTGTTGTAAGAGACGAAAAAGGTAATGGTATTACTGCTTATGGCATGAGCCGTGATGTTACTGAGCAAAAATTTACTGAAAAGCGTTTCAGAGAAGAACTTGCTTTCCGTAATAAAATGGGCGATAATATTATATCTACCTCTTGTGTTAACCTTACATTAGGTTTGCTTGAGAATTTAAGGTATGGCGAATCTTATGTTAAAGATGAAAAAATTATAACAACTATAGATTACAGAGAACGTTCAATGCATTTTCTTGATGAATGTGAAATGACAGATGAACAGGCGCAAAATCTTTCTGTAGAAAATCTTCTTAACTTATTTGAAAAAGGTGTAACTGAGGTCAGAGAAGAATATCATGCAAAGCTCAAGGATGGCGACAGAATCTGGGTTTGTGTTGATGTAAATCTACTTAAAAGTCCCAAAACAGGCAATATTCTTGCGTTTTTCTATAATAAGAATATAACCAATGAAAAGATGTCTGCTATTATTTCTGAGAAAGTGCTTTCTCAAAACTACCTTGAGGTTGGTGTGATTGATACTGCTCACGATACCTATACTCGTTTTTATTCATTGGCTACGAATATAAGTCAGTTTAATAACAGCTTCGCTTTTGAAAAGGGTATGGATGTTTTCTGTGAAAAACGTGTTACAGATGGTGACCGCAAGAGAGTTAAAAAGTATATGACATTAGACTATATTAACTCAGCTATTAAGAAGAATGGTATTGTGGAATTCCAGTTCTTAGGCCTTGATAGAAATGGTAACGAAGAATACAACAGTATGGTTATTAAGCCATTGTATAAAGACCGTACCGATGTTTTGCTCTCGACAAGGTCAAATGTAGATGCAATTGTAAGAGAAGGTCAGAAGAAAGAAAAAAAGCTCAAAAAGGCAATGGAAGAAGCCAAAAAAGCAAATGAGGCAAGGTCTGATTTCTTTGCGGGCATAAGTCACGATATGCGTACACCTATGAATGCAATTATTGGTATGTCTGCATTAGGTGTAGAAGAAAGTAAAGATGAAGTTATTAAAAAATACTTTACCAATATAGATGCTTCGGCACACTTCCTTTTAGGTCTTATAAACGATGCACTTGATAGCTCTCAGATAGAGAAAAATGTTTTGACGCTTACAAATGAACCATATTCAATAGAAGAATTTAAGCTTTATGTAAATTCAATGGTGCGTTCGCTTTGTGATGCGAAAAAAATAGACTTTACTATGACTGCATCAGATAAACTTGCAAAATACATAAGTACAGATAAATTGAGATTTAATCAGATTTTCTTTAATCTTCTTTCAAATGCAGTAAAATTCACTCCTGAAAACGGTAAAATTGATTTTATAATAGATTTTGTAAGTCGTAATAATGGGGTGGTTGTTCACCGCTTTACAGTACGTGATACAGGCATTGGAATGAGTAAGGATTTCCAGAAGAAAATGTTCAACCAATTTACACGTGAAGGTAGCAGTTCGCTTAATACTTCAGGCACAGGTCTTGGTCTTTTCATAACTAAGTATGTGGTTGAGCTTATGGGTGGCACAATTTCTGTCAGCAGTGATGTTGGTAAAGGTTCTGAGTTTGTTGTTGAATTAGCCTTGAAAGAAATTGAAATGGATTCA
The DNA here is from genome assembly GCA_045587825.1 of Acutalibacteraceae bacterium. Lineage (GTDB taxonomy): Bacteria > Bacillota > Clostridia > Oscillospirales > Acutalibacteraceae > DTU089. The sequence continues at coordinate 1,628 of JAZNCY010000260.1, read as the reverse complement.
TCTTTATCAGAATTAAAAGAAAATATTTCACAAGAAGATTACGATGAAATTTTAAAAGATAAAAGAGTTCTTCTTTGTGAAGATAACGAGATGAATAGTCAGATTGCAGTCAGAGTGTTAGAGAAAAAAGGTATGATTGTTGAATGTGCCCCTGATGGACAAGCAGGTCTTGAAAAGTTCAATAACTCTGATGAGGGCTATTATGACGTTATTCTTATGGATGTAAGAATGCCTGTGATGGATGGTCTTGAAGCAACTAAATTCATTCGTAATTTAGAGAGAATGGATTCTAAAAAAGTTCCTATTATAGCAATGAGTGCAAATACACATAAAAAAGACATTGAAACAGCTTTAAAAGCTGGTATGTCAACGCATATTGGTAAACCATTTGATGTAAAAGAGCTTTATAAAGTAATAAGCTTGGAATTAATTAAAGAATAAAAGAGAACCCTTGGAATTTTCAGTAAATTCTAAGGGTTTTACTTTATTATTTGGAAAATCGTGGAATAACATTATTAGAGGATAGTTATATCCATTTGGTTGTTAGGGATAATATAATTTTATTACGAAAGCAGGTGTAATAATGAGCTTTATAGATACAAGTAGCTTTAGTCTTATGACTTCTATTAATCATCTTAGAAAAAACGCTAAGCTTGAAAGTAAATGGGAAAAAAGAAAGCAAGAAGGTTTTTCTACCGATGGCTTAACTGAACGCCAAAAGGATAATGTGAATTTTATTAATGCATATAAAGAGCAACAGGAATTACATCCTGAAGATAAAGAAATGCAGAGAATAACAAATAAAATTTACGCTGGTGGTAAATTAACAGAGCAAGAAATGCAGTATCTGCAAAAGAAAAATCCTGTTCTTTATCAAAAAATGCGAGCAATAGAAGCGGAAGCAAAGCAATATGAAGAAGATTTAAAACGTTGCAAAACAAAGGATGAAGCACAGCGTATTAAAATGAATAAAATTAATGCTTCGGTTGCAAGTATTCGTTCTATTGAAAGTAACCCGAATATTTCAGATGCAGATAAATTAGCGTTTGCTCAGGCTGAGCAGGCGAAAATGCGTGAGATTGAAAAAATTACCACTAAATTCATTGAAAGTGGTGCTTATGCTGCTCTTCCTACAGATGCAGAAAAATTCCAGACAGAAAAAGAACTGGAAGAAGCAAAGAGAGAAGAGTTGCAAGGTGCAGAAAACAAGCAACAAGAAGTGGGAGATGTAGGGGAAGCAGCGGTTAGTGAGTCAGTCATCAGTGGTCAGTCGTCAGTAAAAACTGTGACTAACGATGAACTTTCTGAAGCCGTAGAAAAGCTTGTAGGTAAAAAGGATATAGAAAAATTTCAAATCGGTGATAATAAACGTAACCAAACAGAAATTGAACTTTCTGATGAATTCAGAAAAATCAAAAATTCAAAAGTGAAAAAGGCTTATGTTAAAGCTGTTTTAGATTATAATGTTGAATAAATGGTGATTATGTTGTTTAAAAGAGTTCGCGATTTGAGAGAAGATAATGACTACACTCAAAAACAGATAGCGGAATATTTAAAAATACACCAGACAACTTATTCGGATTATGAGATAGGTAATCTCAATATTCCTGTAGATGTTTTGATAAAGT
>JAZNCY010000259.1:0-1599 GCA_045587825.1 Acutalibacteraceae bacterium | reverse complement strand
TCTAATAAGTGGTTCAACAGAAACATTACATTTACAAAGCTCTTCTGTAAAAATTTCTGACAACTCTTTTTCTTTAGATTTATCAAAAATATTCTCAGTTTCTACTAATAAAACATAATGCCCTGGTGAAGAAGTTCTGTCAGGATAAATTGAGTAGCCAATAAATAATTCATTTATACGTGTTGAGAAATTATCAATAATCTCGTCAAATGCTAATGAATTGATTTTTTCACCACTTATATTTGCAATCTGATTTTTTCTGTAACAGAAAGTTACTTTTGGTGATTCGTGGTAAAAACCCGTTACTTTTATTACATCTTCAATTTTATAACGATAAAAACCACTTAAATTAGTTAAAATTAATTCGTACTCTTTACCAACCTCAACATCTTTAAATGTGAGTGGTTTTGTATTTTCATCTGCATCGAGTGGTAAAAATTCATAAAAACCATTTTGTGGTAACATAATGTATTCAAATGAATCAAATTCAATTGGTACAGCCATCATCGCTTCTGTTGCAACATAACCCAAATAATGAATTGGCATATCCTTGCCTATGTATCTCTGGAGTTTTTTAGCGTAAAGTGATAATGAACCAGTACCCATTCCATACATCCACTCGCATTTTTTCCAGATACGAGGAACAATTGGAGCAACATCAAAGCCTTTTTTGAATTCTTCTCTTAATTCATTTGCTCTTTTGGGGTTTGGTTTTAATTTTTTAGAAAGCTTTTTTCTTAAATCATCAGGCATTTTAATATTTTCATTAATAATACCTTTTTCTATATCATTACAGAACATTTCCCAATTATTTTCTAAGTAGAAAAACATTGATTCAAGAGTTGTAATAAATATTGTGCCAACGTAACTCACGTTTCTATCTTGTAACGCAAAGCGCAATTTTAAATAATGCATATCTGCATCAAGAATATCGTTGTGAAACATTACTTCAGGTGGAGTTGTATTAAAAAATCTTACAAGTGGTTTTAAATTAAGGAGTGGAATTGAAGAAAGACAACTGACTGTGCCACCCTTTAATTTTTTGGCACCAACCTCTGCAGTCAATAATCCTCTTTGTGGTGGAATTATTCTGCCCTTACTTTTAAAATATTTAACAGCACAACCAACTGGTGCACTAAAACTGAAGCATTGACAAGTCCACTCGGCAAAGCCTGAAAGTGGCACTAATTTTGAACGACCAGTACTACCAGAGCTTTCTGTAAAGCGACGGATAAATCTGTTAGTAATGAGTCCTTTTTCGCCTTTATGAGCCATTCTCATTACATAATCTTCATAATCAAGATAATCTGAAAATGGTACTATATTCTGATAATCACTAATAGATTTCACATCTTTAAAATTATTCTTTTTTCCATATTCTGTAGTTTTATTATCCTTCATTAATTTTAATAAAACTTTTTCTTGTTTTTTAATAGCGTTTTTTGAATATAAAAATAATTTGATGTGTTCACAGATGCCTAAAAAAGCACCGAACAATGCTAAAATTTGTCTCATAAAATTACCCATAAATACACTCCACAAAAATATTTAATTAATTATAGTTTAATTTTAAATAAAACGCAATATATTTATAAAAAT
>JAZNCY010000258.1:0-7121 GCA_045587825.1 Acutalibacteraceae bacterium | reverse complement strand
ATAAATGAAGCGGTGAAAATAATTTCATAGCAAAGAATGTAATTATATACGAATTGTAAATTATTTTTTTATTCCTTTTTCTCATTGACTAAAATTGTTATTTATTGTAGAATAAACTGCATATGTGTTCGTACGAACCGAAATTTAATTATTTAGTATTGAAAGGCTGAATTAAATGAGTTTTATAGAATTTGACTCGGTTTATAAAACCTATAAAATGGGTGAGGTTACAATCAACGCTGCCGATGGCGTTACATTTAATATAGAACAAGGTGAGTTTTGTATTATTTTAGGTGCTTCTGGTGCTGGTAAAACTACCATTCTTAATATTTTAGGTGGTATGGATAACTGCGACGATGGTAAAGTTCGTGTCGGCGGTGATTTAATAAATGAATATGACAATAAAAGTCTTATAGAATACAGACGCTTTGACGTTGGTTTTGTGTTCCAGTTTTACAATCTTGTGCCGAACCTTACAGCACTTGAAAATGTTGAGCTTGCAACACAGATTGGTGAAAAAGCACTCAATCCTGTAAAGGTTCTCGAGAGAGTTGGTTTGGGTGAAAGACTTGACAACTTCCCTGCACAGCTTTCTGGTGGTGAGCAGCAGCGTGTTTCTATTGCCAGAGCACTTGCTAAAAACCCTAAAATACTCCTTTGCGACGAACCAACAGGTGCTCTCGACTACAATACAGGTAAACAGATATTAAAGCTTTTACAGGATACAAGCAGAGAGTCAGGTATGACAATCGTTGTTATTACTCACAATGCGGCGTTAGCACCAATGGCAGACAGAATCATTACTGTTAAAAGTGGCCGTGTTGTAAAAAATGAAGTGAACGAAAATCCTGTTTCTGTTGAAGAAATAGATTGGTAATCTTAACGTTTAGTTTTGTTTAGAAAGGATTTTTGAGTAATGACAAGAGCGTATGCAACCGATACGATACGTTCCATTAAAAAGACTATAAGCCGTTTTATTTCAATAGTTGCAATAGTTGCTTTAGGTAGTGGTCTTTTTGTTGGTCTTAATTCTGTATCGACTGATATGAAGGAGTCCGCAGATACATATTACAAAGACAATAATCTTATGGATTTGAGATTACAGTCTTTTATTGGACTTTACGAAGAAGATTTGAATAAGGTGCGTCTTATAGAAGGTGTCAAAGCCGTTCAAGGTATGAAATTTGTTGATGGCTTTGTGCAGGTGCCTACTGAAGATGGCGAGGATTTTGAAGGTATAGTAGATATCGATGGTTCAGAGCTTACCATACGTGTATTTGGTATGGATATGAATCAGGTCTATAATTTTCATCTGAACAACGTTGATGACGAAAGCTATATAAACAGACTTGAGTTGGTTGAGGGTAAATACCCTGAAAATGCCAACGAGTGTGTTGTTACTTGTAGTGCTCTTACTACACCTGACCAGTTTAAAATTGGTGAAAAAATCAAAGTCGTTGGTGATGATGAAGAAATTTCATATTATTTAAGAACTAATGAATTTGAAATTGTTGGTATTGTGCTTTCACCTTACTGGGTATCTTACGAGCGTGGTGCAACAACTGCGGGTAGTGGTAAATTAGGTGACTTCATTTACGTTTCAAATGAAGCGTTCCAACCAAGAATTGATTATTACAGTGAAGCATATATTACACTTAATGGTACTGAGAATTTAGTTGCATATACAGATGAATATAACGAGTATGTAGAAGAAATGCAGAACACAATTCTTCTTGCATCTGAATCAATAGTAAAAGATAGAGCGGCATCATTAGGCGTTGGGCTTCCACAGAAGCTTATAAAAGCCAAAAATGAAATTGCAAAAGCAGAAGCAGGTGTCGATGCACAGTTAGCTGATGCAAGAAAGCAGATTGCAGATTTAAAAGAGCTCGAAATTTCAGGTGAGGAAAAGATTGCAGCTGCACAAAAAGAGTTAGAAGAAAAATATGCACAGGCACAGGCGCAGCTTGATTCTGGCAGTAGCCAGTACTTAGCGGCGGTTAATGAATATAACTCGAAAATTACTCTTGTTGCAGATAAACGTGCAGAGCATACTGCGAAAACAACAGAGTATAACAATAACAAAGCAAAGGCTGATAGTGCAAAGGACCAGCTTGACACTGCAAATAACGAGCTTTTATCAGCGAAATTAAAAATTGAAACAACAGAAGCGTTGATTGGTAGTACACAGTCAACACTTGACTCTATAAAAAACAATCAGAATGTTTCTCAGGAAGACCTTGACTTGGATATGATGGCAGAGCGTCTTGAAGAAACAAACCCCGAGCTTGCAAAAATTCTGTTTTCTGCATCGAACCTTACTGCTCAGGGTATGGCGGCTGACGTTGTTGTAGAAACTGAGGCTTTGCTTGAGCAATATAACACAGAGCTTGTTGTTGCTGAAGAAACTTATGCTAAGAGTAAAGCAGAGTATGATGAAAAGTATGCTGAGTGGTATGAAGCAGACCAGCAACTTAAGGCTGCAAAGACTCAGCTTGATAATGCAGATGCGCAGTTGAAATTAGCAGAAACTCAGTTATCTCAATTTAAGGACCAGATTCAGTCAAGTGGCTTTGACCTTCAGTTTGGTTCGTTAAAAGCTCAGACTGAATATAACAATGCGCAGACTCAGTTGACTCAACAGACAATGTTGCTTCAGAATATTCAGGAAACACTTAAAAATGCCGAGAAGAAATTAGCAAAGGCTGAAGAAGAAGTAAACTCTAAATTAGGTGTTGTTAAAACAGAATACAGTAAAGGTATTGCTTTACTTGAAACTATAAACAATGGTGCCTCTTGGTCTGTTTATGACAGAGGTGATTCACCAGGCTACACAGGCTATGGCGAAGCTGCTGAAAATATGCAGAAGTTGGCATATATTTTCCCGACATTCTTTTTTATAGTATCAACACTTGTTTGTCTTACAACTATGACAAGATTGGTTGAAGAACAAAGAACACAATTAGGTACAATGAAAGCATTGGGTTACGAAGATAAAACTATCATAAGTAAATATCTTATTTATGCTTTCTCAGCAAGTACTATTGGTAGTGTGATTGGTATTTTAGCAGGCTTCTCGGGGCTTCCATATGCAATAAATACAGCGTGGGGCATTATGTATGAAATACCAGATTTTACAGTACAGCTTCTTCCGGGATATATTATTTTAGGTCTTATAATTTCAGTTGGTCTTACTACTTATGCGGCATATCTTTCTTGCCACAAAGAACTCAAAACACCAGCTTCAATTCTTATGCGACCAAAACCACCAAAGGATGGTAAGCGTGTTTACCTTGAAAACTTTACTGGTATATGGTCAAAACTTAATTTTACTTCAAAGGTTACCGTAAGAAACCTTTTCAGAAACAAAAAACGTTTCGCAGTTACCGTTATTGGTATTGCAGGTTGTACTGCGCTTATGTTAGCAGCATTTGGTCTTCAAAATGCTATTGGTACAGTTATTACAAACCAATATGGTGAAAATGGCGTTGCACAGTACGATTTACAGGTCGTTTTAAAGGATGGCAAAGAGGATTATACTCCTAACAGCGAAACTGTAAAGAGTATCACAGGACTTCAGGGAATAGAAAGCTCAATGCTTGGTTACTTAAAGGTTTGTGAGGGTTATTCTGACAGAACTGATAAAGTAATGGAGGTTGACGTTTTAGTTCCACAGGCACCTGAAATGCTTAAGTCTTTTATAAATATGAAAGACGGAAATAAAGACGTTGCCTTTACAGATGATGGTGCCGTAATTACAAGAAAGTTTGCAGATAAAACAAAAACAGAAATTGGCGATACAATCAAGCTTTCGTGGACTGAAGGCGCTAAAAAGGTTGAATATGAAGTAAATGTTACAGGTATTTCAGATAACTACACGTTCCATTACGTGTATGTTACACCTTCAACATATTACAGAATGACCAACACAGTGCCCGACTATAACTATCTCTTCTGTTCAATTACAGATGGAATGACAGTTGAAAATAAGGCGGCTCTTGAAAAACAGATTGGTGAGATAAGTGGCGTCAATGGTACAGTTTACACAACTGTTGTTATTGATAACTTCAATAATATAATTGATGTTCTTACTATTGTTACTCTCATTCTCATATTTGCAGCTATAACACTTGCATTTGTTGTTCTTTACAACCTTAACAACATCAATATAAATGAGCGTATCAAAGAGCTTGCAACCCTCAAGGTTTTAGGCTTCTATGATGACGAGGTTTCGGCTTACATTTACCGTGAAAATGTTATATTGACATTCTTCGGTATTGTAATAGGTCTTTTTGCAGGTGTTTTCCTGAACTTAGCTATTGTAAGTGTTATTGATATCGATACAGTTACATTCAGCACAGACCTTAAGTGGTGGAGCTTCTTGCTCGCAGCTTTCTGCACAATATTGTTTGCTGTAATAGTAAATGTTATGATGCACAAGAAGCTTAAGAAAATCAGTATGGTTGAGTCCCTTAAATCAGTAGAATAAAAATAAAGAATGACCTACACAAAATTTTGTGTAGGTCATTAAAATTATCACCCATCAGATTTTCTGAAATCTGATGGGTGCGTTTATTATTCATCATCTACTTTATCAAAAGACTGGAATTTCTGCTTTGCGTGAAGCGAACCACTTATATACATATTGGAAATGAATTCAGCCATAACAGCAGGAGGGATAATCATTCCGTCATCCATCCAGTCAACAACTGTTCCTGTAAGAGCATTAAGAGCGAAGTTTAAAACAAATCTTCTTGGGTCGTCCTGTGAATAGTTTTCTTTTGCAACAGGAACTTTTTTAGCAAGAAGCTTTTTAATCTTTTTAAGAACTTTATTGTTGTTGTATTCACGTGTTATAACAAAACGTGCAATTGTAGGGTTTTCTTTGCAGAATATAAGGATGTTTTCAATATATTTTGCAAAAGCTTCCATAGAATCAATATGGTCTTCAGTTCCTACGAGAACATCTTCAAATAATTCATAAGCCTCGTTCTGAATCTGGTCTAACATATCCATAATGTCAGTGTAGTAAAAATAGAAGGTTGCACGGTTTATGTCAGCAATTTCAGTTAATTCAGTAACGGTGATTTCATTTATTGATTTCTCTTGTAAAAGAGTGAATAAAGAATCTCTTAAAAGTTTTTTTGTACGCTTTACACGGCGATCGTTAGCGTTAACTTTTGATAAACGTTCGTCTATATTTGACAATATGCTCACTCCATGTACGTTTTTTTACATTTTAGCACATATTTGTTGGATATTCAAGTAAAAAATAACATTTTGTCAAAAAACTTAAAAAAACTTAAGAGAAAAATCAAGGCTTTTTAAGAAATTTAATTAACTGTGATGGCACGGGGGAATACATATATTGGCACTAATAAATACTTGATTTTTATATATATAGTTGTTATAATATATGAGTGAAAATTTTGTCATTTATATTGAAATGTTATTTATCTTGAAGGAGTTGTAAAAATGAAGTACGATGTAGCTGTTATCGGTGCGGGCGTTGCAGGTGCACTTATAACAAGAGAGCTTTCAAAATACAATATGAAGGTTGCATTACTTGAAAGAGCGAATGACTGTGCAATGGGTGCAACAAAAGCAAATAGTGCCATTGTTCACGCTGGCTTCGATGCGAAACCTGGTTCTTTAAAAGCAAAGCTTAATGTACGTGGTGTAGAGCTTATGAAAACCACCTGTAAAGAGCTTAACGTACCACTCAAAAATATAGGTGCTTTTGTTGTGGCTTTTTCAGAAGAAGAAATTCCACATTTACAAGAATTACTTGAACGTGGTAAGGAAAATGGCGTTCCGGGACTTGAAATTATTTACAGAGATGAACTTGTAAAAAGAGAGCCTAATATTGGTGACACAGCAGTTGCAGCATTATGGGCACCAACTTCTTCAATTGTCTGCCCGTATGAATTGACTATTGCGGGTGTAGAAAATGCTGTTACAAATGGCGCTGAATTCTTAAGAAACTGTGAAGTTAAATCAATAGCACAAAATGATAATGGCTTTGTTTTAAACACTACACTCGGTGATATTGAAGCTGATTTTGTAATCAATGCCGCTGGTGTTCATTCAGGTAAGGTTGCTAAGATGATTGGTGACACTTCAATTGAAATAAAACCAAGACGTGGCGACTACTATCTTCTTGATAAATCACAAGGTGCTTTAGCCTTCAGTACAATTTTCCAATGTCCTACAAAAATGGGTAAGGGTGTTCTTGTTTCTCCTACAGTTGATGGTAACTTGATTGTTGGTCCATCTGCTATTGAACACGATGATGGTGATAATGTAGAAACTACTGCAGAAGGTCTTGATTCTGTTTATACATCTGCTATAAAGAGTATTCCAGGGGTTTCATTAAGAAATGCAATTACTTCATTCAGCGGTAACCGTGCACACTGCACAGCTGATGATTTTATCATTGGTTCATCAGAGAAAAATGAGAAATTTATAAACGTTGCGGGTATTGAGTCACCTGGTCTTTCTTCTGCACCAGCTATTGCAGAAATGGTAAGTGGACTTTTAATTTCACTTATGGGTAACGTGGAAAAGAAAAATTGCTTTAACCCAGAAAGACCTGCACCAGTTCGTTTCAGAGAAATGACAAGCACTCAGCGTGCAAAACTTGTTGAAAAGAATAAAGCCTATGGTAGAATTGTTTGTCGTTGCGAAACAATTACTGAGGGCGAAATTATAGATGCAATTCACGCTCCTGCTGGTGCAAGAGACGTTGACGGCGTTAAGAGAAGAACAAGAGCCGGTATGGGCAGATGTCAGGGTGGCTTCTGCGGTAGCAAGGTTGTTGAAATTTTAGCAAGAGAATTACACGTTCCTGTTAATACAATAACTAAGTTCGGCGGTAATTCAAATATTATGTACGAAAAGACAAAGTAAGGAGGCAGGAATTATGTTAAATTATGATTTAGTTGTAGTTGGCGGCGGTCCTGCTGGTATGGCGGCAGCACTTCAGGCTAAAGAAGAAGGCGTAGAAAAAATCGTCATTTTAGAAAGAGCTGAAACACTCGGTGGTATTCTTGAACAGTGTATTCACACAGGCTTCGGTCTCCACTATTTTGGTGAAGAACTTTCAGGCCCTGAGTATGCCG
>JAZNCY010000257.1:0-8493 GCA_045587825.1 Acutalibacteraceae bacterium | reverse complement strand
ATATCAAACGTTCTAGCGGGATAGTGTAACGGTAGCACGACAGACTCTGACTCTGTTTGTTGGGGTTCGAATCCCTATCCCGCTGCCAAAAAGAAAATCCGTTCTCGCAGAGGACGGATTTTTGTTTTGTATTATTCATCATTCATTATTCATTAAAGAAGAACGGATTTTCAATGAATGATGAATAATGAAGCCGCTCACGCTGATGAATAATGAATAATTGTGGGCGGGACACCCGCACCCGATTGTATTATTCAAAAAAATGTTTATCCAATATCTCACACGCTGTAATTACAAATCTCACACAAGGTCTTGTTTTGTAATATTCGGGTGTTCTTTCTTCTGAAATTGGGGATTGTTTACCAGCAACCTGTAATAAATCTTTACAGATATATGTCGAATGAACGGCTTTGAATTCTTCTGCTAATTCCTGAATTAATTTGTAATGCTCATCTTTCACTTTTTTATCAGTAGGGTTAGAGTAACCGTGAAGAAGACCGGCTATAAAAAACATACCGGTTACTGCACCGCAGACTTCTCTGAGCCTACCCATTCCGCCACCAAAGGAGGATGACATTTTTAATGCTAATTCTTTATCTAATTTTAAATCATCACAGTACGCTAAAACCACTGATTGACTGCAGTTGTAGCCGTCACAGAAATATTGTGCACCTTTTTCAGCGTGTGTCATTTTGTTACCATCTCTTTATCTTTTGGTGTTCCGGTTTGCTTAGCACCCATGTCGAATTTTTCAAGCACCTTAACACTAACCGCAAAGCAGTCTGCAAGACCCTCAAGGTTCATATTATCGTAAGTGTCGCGTCTTGTATGGTAATAGTTCTGTAAATTGTGGTCAAGACCAGTAATACCAGTCGCTCTCATACCAGCTTTTGCAAATGCAGCAGAGTCAGTTGCACCGCCAAGTGGTGGAACCATACCTTTTAAGCAGTGAATATTTAATTCTTCTGCGCATTCCATAAATAAGTCTGAAACATCTTTGTCAACCTTAACAGTACCATTTAAGTCACGGTAGTTTGTCATTAAGAATTTTGGGTCGAAAATTGTGTCATAAGAATAAATGAATGTAGGAACATCTGAAAATTCTTCTTTGTGTTTTTCTGCCCAGAATGATGAACCACGAAGCCCTGCTTCTTCTGAACCAGAAATAATAACGCCAACCTCAGTATTTTCAAATTCTATATTGTTGTCTTTTAATGCTTTTAAAATTGCAATACCCATATAGCAACCAGAAAGGTTGTCATTAGCGCCGTCAACAACTCTTTTTTCGTTCCACATAAAGAACATACCAATCATGAACGGAACAAAAAGAAGTCCCCAAAGAGCTGCTTTAAAAACACCTGATTCTGTGTCAACCATACCAAATGTAACGCCGTAGTTTGCTATGTAAATAATTGAGAGTACTAAGTAATAAAAAGCGCCAAGAGTCGCTACAACAATGTGACCTTCAAAGAAAACGCCACCTAAACGGTAGTTTACAGGCCATTCCCAACAAGCATCAGGGTGACCATTAAAAAGAATTCTTCTTTTTACTTCACCAGTGCAGGATTTAATTGCTGTAACATTGTGACCAGTTTTTTCTGGGAATACCCAGTCAACGATTTTTTTATACATACCAAATTGTAAAATTGCCAATAAGAAACCAGCTACAATAAGCGGAATTGAAATTATCGGGCAAATAAAAAACAATGCAACTGCAGAAAGCACAAGTGTAAATGTTATGTAAATCCAACCAAAGAAAGAACCAGGGTTTTCTTTGAAGGATTCCATTTCTACTCTTTCACAACCACAGTCATTTTTCAACGTTTCCGCCATATATTCGCACGCTATTTTCTCGCCCTCTGAACCAGGGTCACGCTTTGGCATAGTTTTACATATATGAGTGATTTCGTCAATCATATATTGAGCAGAAGCCTTTTTGTCATTAATAAGTTTTGATAAATCCATAAATACACTCCCCAAGTATAAAGTTACATTTTAATTTTATACTATTATAAAATATAGGTCAATTTGCAAAATCAACAAATTTCATAGCGAAAAATCGGCAAGTAGGGGAAAGTGGTCGCTTAAATTAGTAAAGCAATCTTGTGAAAGTAGAGCGAGATTTTTTACTTTTATGTCACCATAAATAAAAATATGGTCGTTAAGTGTATTATTAAAACTCAGATTTTCACCACAAAATTTTGTTTTTGTGGAATTTTCTGCATCGGTATATAAAGAATTCAATATTCCGTAATTTCCAGAGGTTATAACGGATTTTTGATGATTAACTCGTCTTTTTGTGTTGAAGTCGCCTATGATTAAAATAGGTGCAGAGTATTGAGAATAAAGTGCTTTCGTTATGGTGTAAAGTTCATTCACTTGACAGGCTTGGCTACCTAAATTTTGGTCAGTTTTGTTCTTGCTTATGAAGCTTAAATGTGTATTTAAAACTACAAAAATTTCATTTGTATTTTTTGTTTTGAAAACAGTCCACACAACCCGACGTGCTTTAAAGTTTAAAACGTCTGAAAATGCTTTGTTTCCACTGTCGATTACTTGAAGTGTGTCTGAATTATAGAGGATTGCAGTCATTTTTTGGGGAAAAGCAGTTTTAATAGGAGTTACAAATTTATAACTACTTTTGTCGTTTATTATTTCTTTATACCAGTCAGAGCACATTTCTTGCACACCTAAAACATCAGGTTTATAACTGTCACGTAAAGAGAAGAAAATATGAGAACGCTCATTTACGGGCGTTCCGCCCCACGAAGTGTAATGAGCCAAAAGATTAAGTGTCATAACTCTAATTTCGTTTTCTCCTTTATTCAGTAACAAATTATCTTTTTTCAGTTGCTCAGTAAATTCATATCGTGGTTTTTGTTCAAATATATTGTATTCAAAAATGGGTAATGCATAAATCTGTGGTGAAAAAATAAAGACTGTTAGTGTTATAATAGCAGTTATCAAAATACGTTTATTGTAATTCATAAGTTTAGTATTACTCATAAAATATAAAAAATAACTGTTCAAAATCTAAATTGAGTTTTGAACAGTTGTTTTTTAGTTTTTCAATTTTGCAGTCTGCCGTTGAGCCATAACTAAATCGTGGTAAATTCCACCTAAATTCACGAGTTCCTCGTGTGAGCCACATTCTGCAATATGACCTTTTTCAATTACAACAAGTCTGTCTGCATTCCTTAAGGTTGCAAGTCTGTGAGCAATAGCAATTGTTGTTCTACCTTTAGTAAGACGAGAGAGTGCTTCTTGAATTTTTATTTCTGTTTCAGGGTCTAAAGAGCTTGTTGCTTCGTCAAGAATGAGAATCTGCGGATTTTTAAGAATGGCACGTGCAATGCTGATTCTCTGCCTTTCACCACCAGAAAGTGTGTGACCATTTTCACCAATTGTAGTGTTGTAGCCATCAGGGAGCTTAATTACAAATTCGTGCGCATTGGCAGCTTTAGCGGCAGCAATAACCTCTTCTAAAGAAGCGTCTGGTCTTGCATACGCAATATTTTCAAAAACGCTACCAGAGAAAAGATAAGTTTCCTGAAAAACAACGCCTATGTTATCTCTTAAAACAGATTGCTCAAAATCTCTTAAGTCAACACCGTCAATGGTTATAGAGCCACTTGTGGGGTCATAAAGTCGCATACAAAGATTTATAAGTGTACTCTTACCAGCACCAGAGTGGCCAACTAAACCAATCATTTCGCCAGGCTCGATTTTTAAGTTAATATCCTTTAAAACTGGTTCGTAGGATTTATAACCAAAATCAACGTTTTTAAATTCAATAGCACCAGCTGTGTTTAATTCTTTTGGTTCAGAAGAATCAGTTATCTGTGGCTCTTCGTCAAGAATTTCATAAATTTTTACAAGGCTTGTTGAAGCGTCTGCAAGTCTTCTTGGGAATGAAGAAATCCAACGAAGAGGAGCGTAAAGGTAAGCAAGATATAAATTAAAACGAGTAAGTTCACCTAAAGACATTTCACCGTCAAGCACCATTTTACCACCGACGATAAGAACTAAAAATTCACTTAAAGCTATAAAGTTACCAACAAATGGGAATGTTCTTGCCCAGTATTTTTCGTTAGATGCACCGACTTTTGCTAATTCCTTTGAAACCTTCTGGAATTTTTCAATTTCTCGTTCTTCGTTACCAAATGCCTTAACAACTCTTATGCCCTTAATAATATCGTGAAGAATTGAAGTTGCTTTGGAATTCACACGCCATTGCTTGTGATACCTTACGTGAGTGCTTCTCCAGAAGCGAGAAATCATAAAGAGAGCAATAGGAACTGGTATTACAACGAGTAAGGTCAAAAGTGGGTTTGTAACTATGAGAATTGTGAGAACTAATGCGAGCATAATAATCTGCTCAATTAAATATCTGCCTTGCTCATTGAAAAAGTCTTTTACTCTTTCAGTATCCTTTGTAACACGTGTTATAACATTACCAGCAGTGAGCTTAGACATTGAGGTGAGTGAAAGCTCCTGCACTTTTTTATACACCATAAGTCTTAAATCGTTTGAAAAACGAGAACCTATTTTGTTTGTAGCTCTTGTACTTAAAACTGTGATAACCTTAGAGAGTGCAAAAACAACAACCATCATAACAGCAATTACTATAATACCTGTTATCCGAGAGTCGAAATAAGGTGTAGCATCCTTAGTTGGCATTAAATAATCGTCGATTAACACACTGTTAAAAAGTGGCATAAATGCAGAGAGCACATTTGAAAAGGTGAGTGCAAGACCTGCAAGAATCATCGGAATTAAATATGGTTTAAAATATTTTATAGCTCTGCCGAATACGTAACTCTTTTTAATGCAGTAAAGGCAAACACTCATATTTCTGAATAAATGCCTGTGACATTTAGGGCATATAGGTAAATCTTTTGTAGAGATATCGGTTAATTCACCAGTTTTAATAAGATGATTTAAAACCTTTGTAAATTCTCCGATTTCACTGACGTATGTCATTGAAAAACGACATAAAGGTAAGTTATCACTCTGGTCATCTTTACCGTTTTTTACCTTTAATTCAAGGCGACCGCAACCAATATCTGTGTATTGTACCGCTTCTTCAATATCGCTTATGTTATATTCAATTTTTGTAGAATTGTATTCCGCCGTTACAGTATCTTTTGTTAATGTGAGAACACCATCAACTAAGTTAAGCTCAGGCGAAAGGTCAAAAGTAATTTTAATTTCTTTCATAATTAATATAAATACGGCTCCAATAATCTCTGGCTTTTTGCATCTGTTTTTGAAAATTCTGGCATAATGTAACGATTGCCATCCATATCAAAAATAAGAAGAGTATCTTCACCAGCAAAACGTACGTTACGGGTGATGTTTTTAACTGTAAAGTTTTTATCCTTTACACCTATTTTTGTTTCAAAATAGAAGTGTCCCATCTTTTCTTTTATAGATTTGATTTCTGTAATAGTAGGGCAGAAATAACGTGTTTCAAGTTCTTCTTTTGCAAGCTCGAGAGAAGCATTGTCAAGTTCAGTTATATCTCTTAAAATACCGATTTCCTTATCTTCTAAGTCAGAAATACAAATATATTCAGTAGGCTTTGAGAAAGGGTAACTCCTTGAAAGCTTAACCCTACCCATATCCTTGCTATTTAATTCTAATACTAAAAATCCGTTCTTGTTTTTAAAAAAACGACATTCTTTTGGATTTGAAAATTCAAGAGAAAGTTTAATTGTTTCCATCTTCATTCTCCTTGTCATTTTTGTTTTCTTCTTCGCCTATGCCAATAAATTTAAGAGCTTCTTCCTGTAATTTGAAAAGACGATAATATTCACCTTGTTTTTCCATAAGCTCTTTATACGTGCCGAATTCTATACATTCACCATCATCAATGACAGCTAATTTATCAGCATCGCGAAGCGTTGAAAGTCTGTGAGCAATAGAAATTGTAGTTCTGCCACTCTTTAATTCAGAGAGTGAATTCTGAATGTTTCTTTCTGTTTCTGTATCCATAGCGGCAGTAGCTTCATCGAGAATAAGTATTTTTGGATTCTGTATAATTGTTCTTGCAATACTTATTCTTTGTCTTTCACCACCAGATAAATCCTGACCACCTGAACCTACAAAGGTTTCGTACCCGTCAGGTAGTTTAGAAATAAAGGTGTGAGCAGAAGCAGCCTTTGCAGCGGCAATAACCTCTTCGTTTGTAGCATCAGGACGAGCGTAACGAATGTTATCAGCGATAGTTCCCATAAATAAGAAAATATCCTGTGAAACAATACCAATATTTTCTTTAAGTTGCTTTAATGGAATGTTTTTAACGTCAACACCATCAATTTTTACAGTACCTTCTTTTGGGTCGTAAAGACGTGCTATAAGATTTGAAATAGTTGTTTTACCAGCACCTGTTTTGCCAACAATGCCAAGCATTTCACCAGCTTCAATTTTTAAAGATAAATTCTTTATAATAGGTTGTGCCGGCTCGTATTCAAATTGTAATTCTGAAAGCTCAATTTCGCCCTTGAAATTTTCTATATTAACAGGGCTTTCGGGGTCTTTTATATCTGGCTCGGTATCCATAATTTCAAAAACTCTTTGTGCTGAGTCAACACAACGTGCCCACCAGTTTGTAACCCACGAAAGAAATTCAATAGGTGCTTGTAGCATCTGTAAATAAACAACGAATGATAAAAGCTGACCTATAGTAAGCTCATTATATTTTACGCAGAGCACACCACCATAGCCTAAAACGATGGCACTAAGAGCATAAACTAAAATTGAAAGCACAGGGAAAACAGTTGCTTCAGCGTTTGAAGACTTGATTTCTGCCTTCATAAGACGAGAGCTTATGTTGTTGAAGTTTTCGTATTCTTCATCTTCTTTTGAAAATGCCTTAATAATTCTGTGACCATTAATATTGTCGCTTACTTTAGAAGTGAGGTTTGAATTCTGCACCCACACCTTGTGGTGAAGCTTTCTGAAAACTCTTTCGCATAACGGGTAAAGAAAAACAATAGCACCCGCAGAAACCAAAAGAATTAAAGAGAGCTTCCAGCTTGTGAAAAACATAATTGCAAAAATGCCGATAACAGTAATAGCATTTGTAATCACATAAGGGAAACCATCAACAAAGAACCAATAAATGTTGTTTGAGTCACGGGTTACTCGTTCCATTAAAGAGCCAGTCTGCTTATGGGTGTAAAAACCTACTGAAAGTTTTTGCATAGCAGTAAAAATTTTCAGTTTAATGCTGTAAACTACCCAAGGGAGCATACCCGCAATTATATATTGGTAAACGAATGTAAATACCCAATGAACAATTTTCAAAGCGGCAATAGTGCCTACCAATGTGAGTAATGCTGTAAATAATTCTTCATAACCAGCAGTATTATTCGGGTTGAGCACTTCGTCATAAAGTCTTTGTGTGCTGAATTGTGGTATTACGAGAGATATACCAGTACTTATAAGAATCGAAACAATGAAAAAGAGCATTTTCCCACGAACTTCTTTAAAGAATGAAAAAAGTCTTTTTACAGTTGAGCTTTTACCAGTGCATTTTTTGCAGAAGGCTCTGCCGGGAGGCACAGGCTTGCCACATTTTTTACATACTGCTTTTTTTGCAGAGTCAATATACATCTGGTAGTTTTTATTAAGCTTGAAGTTGTTAAAAATTCTGGTGAAGTTTTCAGCCTGTGACAAAAAGCCTATTGAAAAACAACCCAGAGCAAAATACTCGCCATTATATTTATAAGTAAGTCTGCCTGTTGCAACGCATTTTTCAATGCATATTTCATCAATTTCGTTTATTGGAATAGTAGTAAGCTTTAAAAGCTCAGGCTTGAATTCTATTTTTTTTCTGCTTTTCTTTTTCTCTTTGACTTCTTCGTTGAAGTCAGCTATATATATGCCCTCTTTATCAAAAAAGATGTAAGTGTCAGAGTAAAGAGCAGATGAATTCATATCTGATTTAAAGGAGAAAATTAAGTTATCTATATTAAGCTTTTCTTCTTTTAATCGTTCAGCAATAGGAGGAGGGAGCTGCACAGAATTTTTATTATCACCGTCAGGCTTTTCTGGCGGCTTTTTTATATGAAGTTTTATAAGTATTTTGTTTATTATTTTCATACGCGTATCCTTTTTTACGTTTAATTACAAAATTATACAATAGAAACTCTTGTATTTCAATAAAGATGGGAAAATTTTACATTTAGTTAACTTAGATAGCATTTTCAACAATGATAATAATGTGTATTTGTCAATTTTTGCAGAAATTAAGAATTCTTAAGAAATTTAGGAATAGTGAATTGACATTCATAGTTGGTTTTGGTATAATTACCATTGGTAATTTTTAATTTGGAAGTGAATGGTTTATGAGTAATATTTTACTTAAAGGTATTGCACCTGCTCTTATCACACCATTTGATAAAGATGGTAATATTTTAACCGAAAGTATCAAGAAAAATATTGATATGAACTACGGTCAGGGTGCTAAAGGTTTTTATATCTGTG
>JAZNCY010000256.1:0-3235 GCA_045587825.1 Acutalibacteraceae bacterium | reverse complement strand
ACTATAATAAACATCTTTTTTGAGTTCTTCTAACGTATTGAAGTGTTTGAATATAACACCCTCAGAGCACTCACATTTTTTAGAAATAGCTTTACTGGTCATACCATACATACCGTTCTCTGCACCAAGCTCTGTTACACCTTCAATAATTTTTCTCGAAGTTTCAGACACACTATTCACCTGCCAAATAACATATTCTAAAACATTTTAACATATTTCCACTTATATTTCAACAAAAAAATGAACCGATAAACTCGGAATAGAATTTATCGGTTTATAAATTTTAATTAGTCTGTAACTTTAACAATCCAGTTAAACTTGTCTTCTACCTTACCCCACTGAATGCCTGTGAGTTCGTCGTAGAGTTTTTGTGCTACTGGACCGATTTCGTTATTATTAACAATGAGTTTTTCGCCTTCGTCGAAGAATTCGCCAATAGGTGAAATAACTGCTGCAGTACCAGTACCGAAAGCTTCATCTAACTTACCGTTTTTGTGAGCTTCTTTAACTTCGTCAACTGAAAGTTTACGTTCTTCAACTTTGTATCCCCAACTTTTGAGAACTTCAATACAAGATGCTCTTGTAACACCAGGAAGAATGTTACCATCTTCGAGTGAAGGTGTAATAACTGTGCCGTCGATTACGAAGAATACGTTCATAGCACCAACTTCGTCGATGTATTTTCTTTCAACACCGTCAAGCCAGAGAACCTGTGCATAACCCATTTCGTCAGCTTTTTTCTGACCGATAAGAGAAGCAGCATAGTTACCGCCAGCTTTTGCCATACCTGTACCGCCTTTTACGCAACGAACGTATTCGTGCTCAATGCAGATTTTAACAGGATTCATACCATTAGCGTAGTAAGAGCCAACTGGTGAAAGAATAATAGCAAAAATGTAAGTGTGTGCTGGGTGAACACCTAAGAATGGGTCAGTTGCAATAATAAATGGACGGATATAAAGTGAAGTACCTTCACTATGTGGAACCCAGTCTTTATCTACTTCAACAACTGCCTTAATTGCTTCAAGAGCAAGCTCAGGGTCAATTCTTGGAACACAAAGTCTGTCACAAGTATTGTTCATTCTTTCAATGTTTTTCTGTGGACGGAAAAGTTGAATTTTGCCGTCAGCAGTTCTGTATGCTTTAAGACCTTCAAAAAGTTCTTGTGCATAGTGGAAAACCATAGCAGATGGGTCAAGTGGAAGTGGACCATAAGGAACAATTCTGCCATCGTGCCAACCTTTTTCTTCATTGTAGTTCATTAAGAACATATGGTCAGTAAAATATCTACCAAAGCCAAGACCTTGGTCAGCTGGCTTTTCTTTTTTTACTGTTGCTTTTTCTATTTTGAAATCGTAACCCATAATAGAAAACCTCTTTTCAATATTTATAATTAATAGTCAAAACCTAATTGAAGTGCAGTTTTGTTTACTTCAAGTAAATCCTGATGTCTTGCAGAAACAACTTTACCTAAAGGAGCGTCGATATTATCGAATGATAATTCTTCTACTTCTTTAAGAAGTTTACCAGTAATAATCATATTAGCGAGAGTGTTAATGCCTTTTTCACTTGCAATACCAGTTGCTGGAATATAGTAAACATCAACGTCTGTACGGTTAACTTTTCTTTCAATAAGTGTTGAATCAACAAAGATTTTACCACCTGAAACAACTTCGTTTTCGTATTTGTCAAGTGAAGGTAAGTTCATTGCAACTAAAACGTCTGGTTTACTAACGATTGGTGAACCGATTGGGTCTTCGCTAACAATAACGCTACAGTTAGCTGTACCACCGCGCATTTCTGGACCATATGAAGGAAGCCAGCTAATATGTTTACCCTCAAGAAGACCTTTATATGCTACGAATTTACCAGCGAAAAGAATACCCTGACCGCCGAAGCCAGCAAAAAGAATATTTGTTGTCTTTTTCATATTATTTTGCCTCCTCTGCGTAGATATCTTTATAAACACCAAGTGGGTAATATGGAAGCATATTTTCTTCGAGCCACTTAAGTGCTTTTTCTGGTGTCATACCCCAGTTTGTTGGGCAAGTTGAAACAACCTCAACAAGTGAGAAACCTTTGCCGTCAATCTGGTTCTGGAATGCCTTTTTAATTGCAGCCTTTGCCTTTTTGATATTAGGAACGCTGTTAACTGCAACTCTTTCAAGGTAAGCAGCACCATCAACGTTAGAAAGTAATTCACATACTTTTACAGGGTAGCCTACTGTTTCTACATCTCTACCATAAGGTGAAGTCTGTGTAACCTGACCTGGAAGAGTTGTAGGAGCCATTTGACCACCTGTCATACCATAAATTGCATTGTTTACGAAAATAACTGTGATATTTTCACGTCTTGCAGCAGCGTGAACTGTTTCTGCAGTACCAATAGCTGCAAGGTCACCGTCACCCTGATAAGTGAACACAATGTGATTTTCAGGGTCTGCTCTTTTAACACCAGTAGCAACTGCTGGAGCTCTACCGTGAGGAGCCTGAACAAAGTCGCATGTGAAATAATCGTAAGCCATAACTGAGCAACCAACTGGTGCCACACCGATAGTTTTACCTTCGATGCCTAATTCATCAATTACTTCTGCTACAAGACGGTGAATAATACCGTGAGTACAACCAGGGCAATAGTGAAGTGGTGCATCTGTTAATGATTTTGGCTTTTCAAATACTACCATTATCTTTCTCCTCCTTTGTTTACTTCTTCAATCTTTGCTAAAACTTCTTCTGGTGAAGGAATCATACCACCAACACGACAGCAGAGTTCAACAGGCTTTTTGCATTCAATAGCAAGTTTAACATCTTCAATCATCTGACCCATATTCATTTCAACAGAAATAAATGCTTTGCATTTGTCTGCAGCCTTATTTAAAACTTCTGTTGGGAATGGCCAGAGTGTAATTGGTCTAATCATACCAACCTTAATGCCTTTTGCTCTTGCTTCTACAATAGCGTTTTTAGCAACTCTTGATGTAATACCAAATGAAACTACGCAGATTTCTGCATCGTCCATAAGATATTCTTCATACATAACTTCATTTTCTTCAATAGTTTTGTATTTTGCAAAACGCTCAAAGTTTTTCTTTTCTAATTCTTCAGGTTTTAAGTAAAGAGAGTTTACAATGTTATGTTTTCTCTGCATTTTAGTACCTGTTGTAGCCCAAGGCATTTCGTAGTTTACAGGTTCAGTAGTTTCAAGCTCAACAGGTTCCATCATCTGACCCATTGT